>JANMSA010000272.1:0-12715 GCA_031388865.1 Acidobacteriota bacterium
GGATGCCGATCGGTGCGGAACGGTCGCGCTGGCCACGTTGCAGCGACACCAGGTCCCCTTCGCCCAGCAGGGGAACGCCCAGCGCTACGGCATAGAAATCATTCACCAGCGAGAGTCGGGGAATCCCGAACACTCGCCCAAGGTCGTCCGCATCGATCGCCCAGGGAAGGTTGGTGACGTTCGCGCGTCTCCCGATGACGGGCCCGGCGACCGCGAAACAGGCTGCATCAACGGGCCCCGGGATGGTCCGGATGAAGTGGCGAAGTAGATCGTCGAAGGTCGGATGCTCGCCGCTCGCGTAACGCGCGGTGGCGGAGATCGCCCCATCGTCCTCGACGCAGCGCAGCAGCGTCTTCGTTCCGCCCACATCGCCTGCCAGATAGCGCATGCGCGTCAGTCTAATGCCGGGGCGGGAGGTTCATCGGCTCACAGGTTCAGAATCTCATAGGTTCACAGTCTCACAGGCGTCGCGTTCTCTCAGGAGAGAACGTCCCGCCGCTTCTGCTCCTGCCTATCCATCGAGGAACGTCTCGTTGACCACGTCGGCGAGGGTGCTGCCGGACTCTCCCGGCGCATGCTCGGTCCCGCGGAGAAGCATCCGCAGGGCAGGTGGCGCCACGAACGTCGTGATCATGACCATCAATGCGACCGAGCTGTAGAGGCCGGCGGAGAGCAGTCCGGCAGTAAGGCCAAGTTGCGCGAAGATCAGTCCCACCTCCCCTCGGGGGATCATCCCCTCGCCGATGACCAGTTTGCGCATCGGTCTTCCGAACGCAGCGAACCCGGCGAGCAGCTTGCCGGCGATGGCGACCAGAGTCAGGAGAAGGCCCACGATGAAGAACGGTCTGGTCTCCGGCATCAAAGGATTGAGCGATCTCAGATCGACGGCCGCACCGACGGCGACGAAGAAGATGGGGATGAAGAACTGCGCGACGTCGTAGACCTCGCGCTGGATGTCGCGGCCGCGATCGGTTTTCGCGAGCACGAGTCCAGCCGCGAACGCACCGATGATCATCCCGGATCCCACGAGGTCCGCCAGATAAGAGAGCGCGAATGCGAACATGATCGAGGCGAAGAAGAGCGCTTTCACGACGCGCAGCCGGGCGATCCACTGAACCAGCCTCGGGGCCAGCACCGATCCGATGACGATCGCCAGGATGACAAATCCGAAAGCCACAGCGGTCGTGCTGGCCACGCCCAGGGCCGTGAGCTTCTCCCCGGCAGCCACACCGCTGATGACTGTGAGCAGAATCAGCCCGAGGATGTCGTCGATGACTGCGGCGCCGAGGATGACCTGCGCCTCGTCGCTTTTCAGGTGGCCGAGGTCGGAGAGCACTCGTGCGGTGATGCCTACGGAGGTTGCGGTGAGAGCCGCTCCGAGGAACAGGGAGACCGTGATCGGATAGTCGAGCCCGCGGCCGACCCCGTAACCGGCAAGGAACGGCAGAATCACGCCCACCACGGCAACCGAGAACGACGCGCCGCCTACCGAAAAGAGCCGGTGGATGTCGGTCTCCAGGCCGATCAGAAAAAGAAGCAGCAGGACGCCCAGCTCGGACAAGAGGTGGAGAACGGGGTCGTGCGCGTCGATGAGACGCAGCCCCGACACGCCGATGACCATGCCGCCAACCATCTCCCCCAGGACCGCGGGCTGACCAATACGCTCGGCGAGCTCGCCGCCGACCTTCGCCGCCGCGAAGATCGCCAGGAGAGCCATCAGGAGGTCCGCGATGCTCATGACGCGGTATTTTAGTGACGGTGAGGCGGCGAGCCGCTTTTTTTGCAGTCCTTGGTTGTCAGTTGTCGGTTGTCTGCGATTTCTCTTCCCCGAGCCACTCCTCGCGATTGATGTCCAGGTGACAGCGCGCAGACGACTGACAACCCACCTCCGGGAGCGCGTCAACCAACCGCTGAGGCTTCGCGCAGAACCGGAACCTCGTTTGCAGAGATCCCTCGCCATGCCCTTACGCAGAAAGCCCAAGATCGGTAACGTGGATGGCGGCGAAGGAAGCGGCGTTCCTCTGGGGGGTCGCGATGACCGTCCGCCAACCGGATACCTCGACGTGGAAGCCGACGCCGATGTTCAGGACAGGCCCGACGTCGAACTCCTGTGGGAGGAAGGCGATCCCGCCGACCGGCGCCGCGACCCGCTCAGATAGCACGTGAGTGGCGAAGCAAGCGGGCCTGCAGCGTGCTTGCAGCACGCTTGGCTATTTGCCACGCACCACACTAGCATTGCCGGGAACCGCTCCCCACTCGCAGGCGGAGAGGTGTTGTACGCTTCCCCTGGTGTCCGAACCAGAGCTGTTCCGTATCGCGGTCCTCGAGCGGCTGGCCCTGATGGGGCCGAACCTCTACGCCCACCGTCCGTGCATCAAGTGGAAGATCGACATCGGGCCTTTCGAAGAGCGTCCGACGAATCTCATCCCCGATTTCACGGACGCCCTGAAGTCCACGCTCCCTTCTCTCATCGAGCATCGTTGTTCCGAGGGAGTGCGCGGGGGATTTTTCAGCCGGCTGGAAGAAGGGACCTGGATCGGGCACGTAATGGAGCATGTCGCGTTGGAGATGCAGGGCCTGGCGGGCATCGAGGTCGGGTTCGGCCGTGCTCGCGACGGCGGGGGCCCCGGTATCTACAACGTGATCTACGAGTGTGAAGAGCGGGAGACCGGCATCCTGGCCGGCGAGTATGCGATCGAGCTCATTCACTGGCTGATCGATGGCGGCTCCTCCTCCGAAGCGCCGTTCCCATTGCAGGAGCACATCGCGAATCTGAGGCGACTCTACGAGCGCAACGCTCTTGGCCCGTCCACGCGATCGATCGTCGACGCGGCGGCGAAGCGCGGAATCCCTTTCCTGCGCCTCGACGACCTCAATCTGGTCCAGCTCGGGCATGGCGCGAACGCTCAGAAGATCCAGGCCACGATCGCCTCCACCACGCGCTACCTCGGCGTGGAGATCGCTGGCGACAAAGACAAGACCAAAGTCATCCTCGGCTTCCACGGCGTGCCGGTTCCGACCGGCGACGTCACCGCGCACCTCGATCGCGCGCAGGCCATCGCCAGCCGCATCGGCTGGCCGGTCGTGGTGAAACCGCTCGACGCTTCCCAGGGTCGGGGCATCGTCACCAACATCCGCAACGAGGAAGCGTTGCGCCTCGCGTTCGAAGATGCCAAGCAGTATCGCAACAGCGTCATCGTGGAGAAGTATCTGCCGGGCCGCGACTTTCGCATGCTGGTCATCAATCAGAAATTCGTCGCCGCAGCGGAGCGTGTTCCGGCACACGTGACCGGCGACGGCAAGCACACCGTCGCAGAGCTCATCGAGGTGGAGAATCAGGATCCGCGCCGCGGCCAGGGGCACGAGAAAGTTCTCACGCGGATCAAAGTGGACGGCGCGACCGAGCGCCTCCTGGAGTCCCGCGGCCTGACGGTCGAGAGCATTCCCGACCCTGGCCTGCTCATTCCCCTCAAGACCACCGCGAACCTTTCCACGGGAGGCACGTCCATTGACGTCACAGACCGCGTGCATCCCGCGAACATCGAGCTCGCAGAGCGCATCGCCTGTCTCGTGGGACTGGACATCGCGGGCATCGACGTCGTCGCGCCAGACCTGGAGACGCCCATCCAGCAGAACGGAGGCGGAATCGTGGAAGTGAACGCGGCGCCGGGCTTCCGCATGCATCTCGCACCTACCGTCGGCAAGCCGCGACCTGTCGGTGAAGCCGTGGTGGACATGCTCTTTCCGCCCGGAAGCGCGTCGCGCATTCCGATCATCACCATCACCGGGACCAACGGCAAGACCACCACTGCGCGCCTGTGCGCACACATCGCGAAGATGGCCGGCAAGAGCGTCGGTCTGACGACGAGCGACGGCATCTACATCGGCAACACCCTGGTGCAGAAGGGCGACACGACGGGACCCAACAGCGCGCAGGTCGTCCTTCGCGATCCGTCCGTCAACTTCGCGGTGCTCGAGACTGCACGCGGCGGAATCCTCCGCGCCGGTGTTGCCTACGACTGGTCGGACGCCGCCGTGGTCACGAACATCGCCGAGGACCATCTGGGCATCCGTGACGTGCACACGCTCGAAGATCTGGCGCGCGTGAAAGCGGTCACCGTGGAGCGTGTGAGGCCGGAGGGATATGCGATCCTCAATGCCCAGGACGGCATGATGCACATCATCCGGGAGCGGGCGGACTGCCGCATCGCCTACTTCTCGCTCGATCCCGGCAACGACACCTTCCGCACGCACGTCGCCAGCGACGGACTCGGCGCGACCATCGAGAACGGATGGCTGATGCTCTACGAGAACGGACTGCGCGTCACGTTGTGTGAAGCGACTCACGTGCCGATCTCTTTCGGCGGCAAGGCCCGATTCAATCTCGCGAATGCTCTCGCCGCGGTGCTGGCGACGTTCGCGACGAACATCCACGTGAGCGACATCGTGTCCGGATTGCAGTCGTTCTTCCAGTCCGCAACCACCACACCCGGACGTCTGAACATCGTCGAGTTCGGCGGCTTCCGGGTCATGATCGACTACGCGCACAATCCGCACGGCCTGGCCGCGATGAGCGAGCTGGCTCAGGCCATGCGCCGCAACCGGCTGGTGTGCGTCCTGGGGCTGCCGGGCGACCGGCGCGACGAAGACATCCGTGCCGCGGCCCGCATCGTCGGACAGCATTTCGACCGCGTGATCGTGCGCGATGACTTCAATCTCCGCGGACGCAACCCTGGAGAGGTGGCCGCCCTGATTCACGAAGGGCTGCTCGCAGGCGGTTTGCGAGAGACGGACGTCATCGAGTGCCGCGTGGAAGAGGAAGCCATCACCCTTGCCGTCAGCGAGGCCCAGCCGGGTGACCTGATCGTGTACATTGCGGACAAGCCCGAGATCGCGGCGGGATACGTCGAGACCCTACTGCAGGCCGTCAAAGAAACCGTTCGTGTTAGTCGTTGAAAACGGAGAGATCTACTCCCCCGCACCGCGCGGCAAGGCGACGATCGTCGTCGCCGGCGGACGCATCGAGAAGATCGGCGATCTCGACACGCGCGCGTTCCGCCCCGAGGTTGTCGATGCCACCGGTTGTGTGGTGGTGCCGGGGCTGATCGACACGCACATTCATCTCATCGGGGGCAGCGGCGAGAAAGGGTTCGCGTCGGCCAGCGCCCCGATCAGCGCGCGGGAACTGCTCGAGGCCGGAACGACGACCGTCGTCGGCCTTCTCGGCACCGACACCACCACCCGAACCCTCCCCTCGCTCCTCTCCAAAGTGAAAGCCCTGCGCGACGAGGGGCTGAATGCGCGCATGTGGACGGGCGGCTATGACGCGCGCTCCATCACCGGCAGCGTGCGCGACGACATCGTGCTGATCGAGGAGATCATCGGCGCGGGCGAGATCGCCATCGCCGACAGGCGCAGCATCCACTACGACGCGCGCACACTGGCCAGGCTCGCCAGCGACTGCTACGTCGCCGGAACGCTCACCGGCAAGGCGGGCGTGCTCCATCTCCACACCGGCGAGCTTCCGGAGCGGCTGAGCATCGTGCGGGAGCTGCTCAAACTGGGGGTGCCGCCTGCGTCGCTGCAACCAACGCACGTCAATCGCAACGAAGAACTTTTCACAGAGGCCATCGAGCTGACGAGGCGCGGCGTGGCCGTCGATCTCGATGTCGTCGAAGAGGACCTCGTGCATTGGCTCCGTCTCTTCGACGGGGACCGCTCCATGCTCAGCATTTCGACGGACGCACCGATCGGACGGGTGTCGGCACTGCTCGACCAGATCCGCGAAGTCGTCAGGGAAGGCGTGTGGCCCCTTCAGGATGCGCTGGCTCTGGCGACGCGTACCCCAGCGCGCGTCCTGAAGCTGCAGGATGTCGGAGAGATCGCCGAAGGCAAACGCGCCGACCTGCTTGTGCTCGATGCGGAATCGCTCGAGCTGCGCCGGGTCATCGCCGGAGGAAGGGTCTACTAAACGACGCGTCGTCGTCCGTTCGAGACCAGCTGCGCGCCGTTCCGCAGAATCTGCAAGCGGTACGTCTGCGTCTGCGGGTTCATTAACTGATTCGGGGAGTCGCTCGGAGCGAGGATGGTCACCTCGCCTGCGCCTTCGACCGTGATCTGTCCGTCCGGACTCCAGACCAGGGCGGTGTTCTCATCGATCCCGATGCCGGTCATCTGATACGTTTTTGACGCCGCGAGGAGGCGCGACAGTCGTCGTCGCTCCCCGAAGTGCTGGTCGATGATCAGGTGAGGCATCAGTCCCAGCCCTTCGTCGTACTCGATCTCGTCGGTGCCCTTCCGTCGCTTCGAGCGAGCGATCATGCGCTGGCTCAGCGCGGATGCTCCAGCGCTGGTGCCGGCATAGACGGCACCTCCGCGGACCGCTTCCACAATCGGCGTCACACAGCCGGACGCGCGGAGGCAGTTCATCAGGCGCGCCTGATCACCACCTGTTACGAAAATCCCGGTCGCGTTGCGGATGGCCTGACGCTCTTCGGGAGTGGCATCGAGCTCCGTATGCACGGCCACGAGGTCGGCAACGCGCAGCTTGGTGAAAATGCGCGTGTACCGCTGCGCACGTTCCCTTGGGGCCATGGAAGCGGACGGGATGATCACGATGCGCGCCGCCGCTCCCCCCGCCCGGCGCACGAACCGCGCGAGGATGGATTCGCTTCCGGCGCGTTTGTCCTCATTGCCGCCGATGGCCATGACACACCCGCTCCCGATCAAAGGCTCTCCACTCACCGTTTCCCGATCCTACCGGACAATGCGCAGAGAGCGGTATTTCAACCCTCACCGCCCTCGAGGATCAAAGTGGGGTCAGACCCCACCACGATACTCGAGGGGCAGTAGGCGACGTCGTAGGCGGTAGACAAGAGCACTGCGCGAGCCGGCGGACCTCTGCGGGGTCTGACCCCACTTTGATACTTGAGGGCGTTTGTCGCAGGGGTCAAACAGCGTCTCTGGGGGCGCTCCACGCTACAATCGCAGGCGTTGAAAAAATCGCGCTCCTCCTGCTCGCCGTGCTGTTTGGGTTGCCGCCCTCCGCCCAATTCGACCGTTCGAAGTTCGAGATCAGGCACCTGCTCGAAGCGGATCGCATAGGCTTCCTCGCGGGTAACATCTCCAAAGAGATGCTGGAGCGGGAACGCCGCCAACCGCCAACCGTCAACCGCCAACCGGCCTGGTGGCATCCTCCACCGTCGCCACACCCACCGCATTCTTGGTGGTCGACTTGACCCGGTACATGGCGGCGTCGGCCTGTCGGATCAGCGCGTCTTTGCTCATGGCGTGCTTTGGATAGCTGGCGATGCCGAAGCTGGCGGTGATCGTCACTTCCACGTGTGGATCGATCTGGAGAGGGCTGGCGGTGATGGAGCGGGAGATGCGGCGCGTCACGGCGAGGGCCTGCTCCTCATCGGTCTGCGGAAGGATCACGCAGAACTCGTCGCCCCCGAAGCGCACCACCTTGTCGATCCCGCGGACCGCGCTGAGGATTCTCTTGGCCACTTCCTGGAGCGTACGGGAACCGGCCAGGTGGCCATGGACGTTGTTCACCTGGCGCAGGTCATCGAGGTCCAGGAAGATGATCGTGAAGACCGTGCCGTAGCGTCGGGAACGCTCGATCTCCTCGTCCAGGTAGGTCTCGAAGAAGCGCCGGTTGTACGACTTGGTGAGGTCGTCCCGCATGGCCAGGTCGCGGCTGCGGGTCAGCTGATAGATGTTGCTCAACACCTGCGCGACGGCCGCAAGATAGCGCGTCACCACGGCCGCGTGCTTTCCATCGAGCGTCTCGCCGGGAGCGAGGGCAACCTTGATCACCCCGAGGAGATCCTCCCCGACCTGAAGCGGCATCACGATCATGCCGGGAACGACGGCGAAACGCGTCGCCGACGCGAGAGCTTCCTGGAGCGCATCCGCCGGGATTCCCGGAAGAAACTCGCCGGTCTCGACATAAGCCGGATCATTGCTGAAACTGACCATGTACCGCTCAAAGCGCGGGTCGTGCAGGAACAGCGTGCCGTGCACCAGCCCGAACAGCTCCAGCACCGTGGTCGTAATCCGCTCCGAGACAGCCTCGGCATCCACCAGGGTCATCAATTCATGAATCTGACGGAGGTAGTTCGCCTCCAGTTCCAGCTGCTCCGCGTGCACGGCAGCGTCCGCGAGCTCCGACGCGAAAGCGAGAAACGAGGCCGGTGTGAGAAGAAACGCAATGCGTCCGAGGTGCCACTCGCCAGCGCGTCGTTCCCAGGAAGAATCGCCGGAAGAATCGAGGATCAGCCGCGTCATACTTCTGCTACCGACGGGCTCTTCCCCGTCCACGACTGCGATGAGGGCACGCTCCCTCGCCTCCCCTGTCGCCTCGAACGTCCACTCCGGACACGCCTGGGCAAGCCGATCCAGCAGGTCGTCACTCGAGGTGTAGATTCCGGCAACTGCAGACATGCGATAAGTTGACGATTCTAAAGCATGCGCATCGCTCAGATCATTCTTCCCGGAGTCTCCGCTTACGAATGGAAATCGCAGCGTGCCGATTTCGTCGCTCTGTCGGCTGCTCATGACGTCACCGTGCTCTCCCCTGCCGCGGCGCGCGGCGGCGGTCTGGACGTCGCTCACGTCTACGCTACCGGTGAGATCTCCGGGAGGGAGTTCGTCGGCTTTGAGGTGCCCTACGTTGCGTCGGCAGACGTTCGCCCAACGCGATGGCACTGGAGAAGGCCGGTCGGTCCACGGGTGATCATCACCCCCGAGAACGTCCCCGAAGTGGTCGAAGACGCCTATTTCGCAGCTTCCGTCACCGGACGAGGTCCCCTGGAATCGACAGGGAGGAAGGTGATCGGGTCCTTCGCACGCAGAGCCACTCTGGAGATGATGGACCTGACGCGCGCGCGGATCGAGCGGTTCCGGAGTGACGTAGGGTGGCGGACCTTCGAGGTGCAGCCGTCGCCGGAAGATCTCGCCAGCGTAGATTTATGGGTCGATCTGGCGGTCGACGAAACCGACTTCGACGGGTTCGTGGCGGAGGCGTTAGTCGTTGGCCTGCC
Source organism: Acidobacteriota bacterium (assembly GCA_031388865.1). GTDB lineage: Bacteria > Acidobacteriota > Thermoanaerobaculia > Gp7-AA8 > Gp7-AA8 > QHVT01. The sequence continues at coordinate 9,048 of JANMSA010000272.1, forward strand.
GGTAGTTGCGTCGAGAACGCGCGTGAACGCTCAGAGACTCGAACAAGGTCGGACCGGCACGCTCGTCCCACCGCGTGATCCCAACGAGATGACTCATGCGATACTAGCCGCCCTGTTCAAGCCCGAGGTCGCAACCAACAAAACCAGCGCAGCACGTCAGACCGTCTCCAAATTTCGGACGAGACAGCGTCTGCGTGTGCTCACTTCGATGTACGAAACATTGATCGCATGAACCTTCTCAACGCTCTGCCCAATCCGCAGCGCCGCGCCGTCGACCTCGTTCGCGACGTCGCCATGGAGAAGGACTGTCATCCTTACCTCGTGGGCGGCCCTGTGCGCGACATCCTCCTCGCTCGCGACACGATCGACATCGACCTGACGCTGGAGCGCGATGCGTCTACGCTGGCCCGCGCACTGGCCAAGCGCCTCGAGGGGCGTCTGCGCTCCTTCCCTCAGTTTCTAACATACAAGGTCACCACGCCGGAGTTCCCGGAGATCGACATCACCACGGCACGCAAGGAGCGCTACCGCAAGCCGGGATCGCTTCCTGCCGTCACCGCGGGCCGGCTGAAAGACGACCTGGTGCGCCGCGACTTTTCCATCAATGCGATCGCGCTCGATCTGATCGACGGCCGGATGCACGACCCCACCGATGGTGTGAAGGACATCGAGGCCCGCGTGGTGCGGGTGCTGCACGACCGCAGCTTTGTCGACGACCCGACACGCATCTTCCGCGCAACCCGCCTCGCCGCACGTCTCGGCTTTTCGATCGAGCCCCATACGGCGGACCTCATGCACGCCGCAATCGAGTCCGGCGCGCTGGCGACCGTGACGAAGGAGCGCATCTGGCGCGAGCTCTTCCTGGCGATGGACGAGGAGGTCGCGCCTCAGGTCCTGGCCGAACTGTCGGCGCATGGTGCGCTCGAGCCGCTCTTCGGGTCACGCGGGAACAGTGAGCTTCGCGCGCGGCTCGACCTCATTCACCAGCAGCTCGCGGTCAGTCCGGACGTCGATCGCCATGTCCTCTATACCGGCGCGATGCTTCGTGGTGACGCGTCGCCGGTCGACTTCGAAGGATCGGGCTTCTCCAACCGCCGGGCCCGCGCACTGGTAGAGATCGCCAATGAACTGCCCCGCGTGCTCGATGAGCTCGCCGCGGCTGGAGACGACCGCGAACGCTTCAGCATCTGCCGGGGCGTTTCGCCGGAGATGCTCTCGCTGATCGCCGCCGAACGTCCCGCGGAACGCGACACACTGCAGCGGTTTCAGGACTACGAGAAGTTTCGCCTCCCCCTGCGGGGCAACGACCTCGAGGTGCCAGGCGGCCCGCACGTCGCGGAGGCGCTGGAGCAGACTCGAGAGGCCGTCTTCAGCGGCGCGATCCCCGCGGAACAGGCGCGGTCCTACGCCCGGGCGGTCGCAAAAAGGCTCCTGGACGGCGAGGCGCGGTAAACTCGTCGCGTGGCCCTTCTTCTCATCGCGTTCGTACTGGCTGCGATGCAGCACGACATCACGCAGGTCGAGCCTGTCGCGCCCGACGCCGCGATCGCCACACCCATGCCGTCGAAGCATCACCGGCGCCTGAAAAAGTACGACATGCCGGAGCTGGCCGGCGCTACGCAGGCCATCGGTCCGCAGTTGATCGACGGCCGCCTGCCGCGGCCGCTCGTCGATTTCGTTTCCCTGGATGGCGCGATCGAGCAACGCATTTCGATCTTCGAAGGCGGCCTGGTGTTCGTGAAAATGACGGGCGCTTCGGCCATCCGGAAGAAAGTGATCATTCCGGCGGACGCGCTCAAGCAGTACACAGGCACCCTGACCGCCGATGCGATCCGGGCGATCGACGGGCGCTACCTGCCGCCGCCTGAGGCCAGACGGCGATCGCTGCTGCGCGTTTATGCCGCGAACGGGACCTATGAGGAACGCGTCTTTCATCCCGACCGTGTGCCGCCGAAAGAGCTCAACGATCAGGTGGCGCCGCTACGCGACCTGCTCAGGGCGATCTCAGAGGACCGTGGGGTGACCACGTCGATCGCAGGCTATGAACCGAAGGCCGGCGATGAGCTGGTCGCTGACGACCACAAGGTCTATCGCGTGGTGCGCGTGGCAGCGGGCGCCGGCGTCGTCGAGCTGCAGTGCCTCGATGCCCCCACCACGATCTATGTGGGCAAGAAGGATCTGCACCTGTACTTCATCGGGGCGAACCGTGGTCAGTAGGCAGTACGCAGCAGGCTGGAGGCAGGAGGTCGCCGCCCTCCCGCTCCTGTTGCAAGCGCCGGCGGGGCGGCGGTCTCCTGCCTACCGCCTCCTGCATACTGCCGACTCCGCATGACCGGCCTGCGCATCACCACCGGATCGCTCCGCGGGCGCCGCATCTCTGTTCCGGCGGAAGCCGTCCGGCCCACGTCCGAGCGCGCGCGGCAGGCTTACTTCAACATCGTCGGCGAGCGCATCCACGGCGCACGTTTTCTGGATCTTTTCGCCGGCAGCGGGATTTTCTCGTTCGAAGCCATCTCGCGGGGCGCGAAGGAAAGTGTCGCGGTGGATGAGTCGCGTCCTCAGATCGCTGCGATCGAGCAGGCGGCTCGCGCTCTGAACGTCCCCATCCGTGGCATCGCGGCAGACACGCTTTCGGGGATTAAGCGTCTGCGCGGCGAGGTTTTCGACGTGATCTACGCGGACCCGCCCTATTCCTATGCCCATTACCACGATCTCCTGACTGCACTGGACACCGAGCTCTCATTCGGCGCCGGTGCGGTCGTGGCCATCGAGCACCGCCGCAACACCAGTCCTTTTCCGGAGAGTCCGACACACCTTCGTCCGCACCGGCGGGCTGAGTATGGCGAGGTGTGGATCACTTTTTTCACTGCATGAGGTGGCATGTCCGAGCAGAAGACGACCATTGAGCTGACTCTCGACGAACGGCAGGCGCACACGCTGTTCGGGAACCACGACGAAAACCTGCGGGCCATCGAAGACGCCTTCGACGTGAAGATCTCGTCGCGCGGAAACGAGATCTTCGTGGCCGGAACCGCGGAGAGCCGGGCCTCCGTCGAGAAGATGATTCAGGAGTTGCAGCAGCTCATCGCCCAGGGCTATCCGATGCAGAAGTCGGACCTGGCGACGAGCGTACGCGTGAAGCGCGACAAGCCCGACACGAACCTGGTGGACTTTTTCACCGACGACAGCATGGGCGCGTCGATGCGCCGGGTCGTGTCGCCGCGCAATCTCGCGCAGAAGATGTATCTGCAGGCCATCCACGATCACGACATCGTGTTCGGCGTGGGCCCTGCCGGTACGGGCAAGACGTATCTCGCGGTCGCCGCGGCGGCCGTTGCTCTGCAGGAAAAATCGGCCAAGCGGATTGTCCTCTGCCGCCCCGCCGTCGAGGCGGGAGAACGCCTCGGCTTTCTCCCTGGCGACATCGCCGAGAAGATCAATCCCTATCTCCGTCCCCTCTACGACTCTCTGTACGACATCATCGGCTTCGAGAAAGTGGAGAAGCTGATGGAGCGCAGCGTCATCGAGATCGCTCCGCTGGCGTTCATGCGGGGGCGCACGCTCAACGACGCCTTCATCATCCTCGATGAGGCCCAGAACACCACGCCCGAGCAGATGAAGATGTTCCTGACCCGGTTGGGCTTCGGGTCGAAGGCGGTGGTCACGGG
>JANMSA010000290.1:0-10555 GCA_031388865.1 Acidobacteriota bacterium
CGTTGCTCAACCAGTCGTCCCTCGTGCCTCTTCGAGCTCTCACGTTCGAGCTCGCGTTCAGGCTGTCGCGTTCGAGAGTGTCCCCGGTCCAAGTCCAGATTCGTAGGTACCCGCGCCGTCTCCCGAAGCCCACGAATGAATGAGCAACGGGTGTGCGGGGTGGGTGGCGAACCGACAACCGACAACCAACGACAACCACCAACGTGCGAACAGATCCGATCAGCGGCGCGTGATGACGGTCGGCGCGAGCGGTCCGGTGGAGATGCGGATGTCCCCGTCGGTTGCGTGCAGGACGACCTTCTCTCCACCGCCGTTGATCTTGCCCATGGCGCGCACGCGCGTCTTTCCGTTCACCTGATCGCGGCTGATGGAGAGGCCGGGGATGTCGGAGAGGATCGTGTCCGCATCGGGATCGGATGTGAGGATCGTCGCATCGACGTCGGCTCCGAACTGCGTCGTGACGTTGAGGACGACGTTCCCCTTCGCGGTCTTCGCGTCGATCTTCTGCGACCGGGCGCTGCCGTCGATGCTGATGGAGATGTCGCCCGAGGCGGTCTGCGCGTCCACCGACGCCGCCGCCTGGCGCACCGAGATGTCCCCGCCGCCCGAATACAGACGCGTGGGACCGCTGGTGTACAGAAGGCGGATCGTTCCGCCGTCCGTGGTGATCTCACCGCCGCGCCGTGCGGAGTCGACGAGCACGTCGCCGGCGCGCGTAGCGACCTTCATCGCGCCGAGGATCTCGCCGAACTGCATCGGCCCGCCGAGGGAGCGTACGGTGACAGAGCCGGTCACCGCGCCAAGCTGCACCTCACCTGCGCCCGTGAAGACGTTGGCATCGCCGACGACCTGCTGCACACGGACGTCGCAGATGTTGCAGGCGTACTTGAAGAGGCCTCGGACGGTCGGCGTCGATGGCGAGCCGATCGAAATCGGCGATGCGAGCGGCGGCGCTTTCTTCACCGACTTTGCGGTGCGCACGGCCTGCCCGGCGGCGAACAGCGAAACGTTGCCCATCAGCGACCCGGTGGAGAGGGTGGGACCGCCGGGCGCATTGACTGTCCCACGGAACGTGCTCCCGAAAAACGCTCCTCGGGCCGGCAGATTCGTCCGGATGTCGCCCTTCACGGTCTCGGCCACCCAGCGGAAGCCGGCCTGCGCTGGCACGGTCGCCGTCACGTCGCCGTTCACGGTCGTGAGCACGACATTTCCGCGGAGCTGCGGCGAGATGTAGAAGATCGAGCCATTCACGCTCTCGACCGCGGCCGCTCCCACGACATCGTCGAGGATGATGCGGCCGTTGAAGTTGCTCACCTGCACGTTGCCACGCATCCCGCTGATGTGGATGTGATCGCCATTGCGCGTGATCACGCGCACGTTGGCGTTTTTGGGCACACCGATGCGCCAGGCCACCGACGCCGCCCACTCGCGCGTGGAGCCCGGCGTGATTGCAGTGCGCAGGCTGCGCACGTTGTTGTCCCCGCCGACGATGATGCGCGTGTACTTGCGCCCGTCTTCCACGGCGCCAGCGTCCGTGCCCTCGATGGTGCGGAAGATCATGGCCTCGACGTCCGGCGTGTCTTTGGCGTAAAGCACCACGTTCCCCACGGCGTTCTCCAGGAGCAGCGTACCGTTGGCAGCCAGACCGAACTTCTGGTCCGAGGCGTACGTCCTCGACAACGCCTGGGCTGTGGAGGCCCAGGTGACGAGGACGATGGCTGCTGTGAGAGCTCGCTTCATGGTCATCCCTGTGGGCGGTTGGCAGTTGGCGGCTGCCGGGAGCTCGGAGGTCCGGGCGAGCACCCGGGGTTCCCCGCCAACCGCCAGTCGCCAACCGTCGGCTTGTTCACGGCTTGATGTTTCCGAGTGCTTCTGCTGCCTTCACGCGGACGTACAGGTTCTCGTCATCCTGTGAGGCCTTCTGGCGGAGAGTGTCGAGGGTGGCCGCGTCGAGCACGGCGCCGCTGCGGGTCATGTTCGCCAGCGCCTCCACGGCCTTGATGCGCACGGCCGGGTTCGGGTCGCTCCGCAGGGCGGTGATCAGGGCGTCGCGCGTCTCCGTTGCGACCGAGGCCGGGAGCGTGGAGATGGTCTCGATGGCGCGGATACGCACGCCTTCGTGTGCGTCGTTGCGCAGCACTTTGGCCAGCGCGTTCGCGATCTCGGGATCGGCGTACGCGGGGTCTGAGTACGTCTGACGCACCCATTCCAGTGTGTTCGACCTGGGGGTCATCGCCGCATCGCTCTCGAGCATGTAGGAGAGCAGGCGAACCATGCTCTTCTCGCGAGGGTTGCCGTTGACCGTCCAGCGCGAGGTGACGTCGAAGGAGACGGCAATCTGGTCGTCGGAGGCGTCGTCGTCGACGAACTGCACGTTCGTGACGTTCGGGCGCCCCTGGATCTCCGGGCTGAGCGCTCCGGCATTCAGCACGCGGGACTCGGCCAGCGCGTACGGCCTGGCGGATACGTTCGTCGTGTCGATCGGCGTCACGGTTCCGATCGTGGCGGAAGTCGGCTCCATCCGATCCGCATTGCGGTCGCCGGCAAAATAGGCTCCCCCGACCAGAACCACCACTGCCGCAGCCTGCGCCAGCCATTTGAAAGCGGACCGGCGGTGGAAGGGAACGACATTTCCTGGCAGCTCCGCGAGGAGACCGGCGCGGGAGAGGAACTTCTGTTTCACGTGCGCGGGCACGTCCAGCTCCGGCAGGTCTGCCAGCACGGACCAGGTCTCGCGGAAGGCGCTCCATTCGTCGCTGCAGAGCGCACAGGTCTCGATGTGCTGATGCGTCATCTCCCTCCGGGCCGCATCGAGCGACTCGGTCAGAAGGAGCGGCATGCTCTCACTCACTGCACTGCATTCAGCCATCGGTCCCCTCCGCCGCGGGCCTCTCCCGCGAGCGTCTTCTTCAGCGTTTCCATGGCCCGGAAGACACGGGTCTTGACCGCACCCTCCGAGCAGCCGGCGATCTGTGCGATCTCGGCGTACGACAATCCGTGATACCGCGAGAGCAGGATCGCCTCGCGCTGCTCCGCCGTGAGCGATTCCAGCGCGCGGCGAACCAGCTTCTCGTTCTCGCGACGCTCGAGCGTCCGTTCCGGCGAGTCCCCCGGCGACGGCAGAGTGACCAGCACGTCGTCGCTTTCTTTGACCTTGTTATCTGCTTTCCTGAGGTAATCGCGGCACCAGTTGGCCGTGATGGAGAAGAGCCAGGTGGAGAGCTTGGCGTCCCCGTGAAACTGATTCGCATGCTTGAGCATCTTGACGAAGACTTCCTGCACCGCGTCCTCCGCCGCCTCCGCGTTCCTGAGGAACCGGAAGGCGAAGTTGTAGATCCTCCCGCTATAGCGGTCGTAGATCTCGGACGCCGGGGAGAAGTCACCCGCCTGAACGATACCCATCAGGTCCTGATCGCTCAGGTGTTTCATCTTCCCCGTTCTCTGCTTTTGGACGCGGTCATGGTGAAAAGGTTCTGTGGCGTCTCTGCGGCGCCGTTGTCGGTTGTCGGTTGTCAGTTGTCTGCGGGTTCCCGCCGAGGGCTCCCGGCTCCCGAGCGCTGTCCAGGCGAAAAGGCTCAGACAACTGACAACCGAGAACCGACAACATCTTCCCCCACGAGCTCATTCACGTACAGTTCAGTCCGCTCCTGGGACACCACGATCAGAGCCATCAGGTTCAGCAGCAGGTAGAACACTTCCGTATCCCCGAAGTTGAACTCGAACAATCCCGCCACCGCGAGGCTGACAGTCACGGCAACGCCAATCTCCGCCCATACCCGGTTCGGACCGTGCCAGGCGCGCGCGCTCTCCCGAAGGAACAGGGCCACGAGCAGGAGGTAACCGGCGAGCCCGAGGATGCCGCGCTCGGCCCAGAGCTGGACGACATTGTTGTGAAGGTGGGGAGGCCGGGGCCGGGGCGCGTCATGCTTGCTATAAAGCGCGTACGCATCTTTTACGTTCGCGGGACCGACGCCCAGGAGCGGCTCGTCCCGGATCATCTCCACCCCCGCCTCGAGCATGCGCAGACGATCGAAGTTCGACGACTGCTGCATGTCCACGACGGAGATCAGCCGGCTGAACAGGTCCAGCGGCATGAAGGTGATGAAGAGGATCAGCGCGGGCAGCGCATAAAACGCCAGGCGCGCGCGGGAGAGGATCAGCACCACAAAGACCGCCGCGACCCAGCCGATCCAGACGCTCCGCGTAAACGTGAGCAGCAGCGCCGTGGACGAGGTCAGGGCCACGGCCAGCTGCCACCACTTTCGCTCCCGCCACCAGAGGATGAGGAACATCAGCGAGAGCGGCATGATCAGACCGGAGAACGTCATCACGTGCGCGGCGGGCCCGTTCATTCGATGTTCCAGGTCCCGGCGATCGAAGAACACGAACTCGAGCAGGCCCCAGATCGCGCTCCCTCCGGCGAAGACGGCGTGTGCGTAGACCACGAGCTCTCGCAGGCCGCGCATCTCCCTGAGCAGGATCACCGCCGCGGGAAAGATCAGCATCTTGAACCAGAGCATCGCCTCGTAGGCCTCATGGATGCGCTGGCCGGCGAACGCCGCGGAGAGGGTCGACGCAAAGCCGTACACGAACAGGGGAAAGAGGAGAATGTGAAACGAGAATCGCGCTTCGCCCCGCGCCATGGCCCAGCCGAGAAACAAGATGGTGATGAAGGCGCCCAGCTCGAGCCCCACCGTCTTGAACTGGAAGATGATGTGCAGCAGGTAAAAGACTGCGGACGCTCTGAGAAGGCCCGAAGGATGATGCGTGAAGAGTAACGAATGGTAGATGTTCTTCAGCACATCACTCATCATTCATCAGGTGTCACTCTTCGAAGGCTTCCTCGACCAGCATCACCGGGATGTCGCTGACGATCGGATAGATCCGACCGCACTTCACGCACTGCAGTCCTTGCTCGACGACCGGCTCTTCGCCGCGGAACTTCTCGCGGAACTTGTCGCGGATCGAGGCGCGCCGCGGCTCGGCCAGCGGGACGAGCTTCACCTCTTCCTTGCAGAGCGGACAGGCGAGAATCTGGAGCAGTTCCTGGTCGACGGCCATCGCACCGCAACATAGCATACGCAGGCAGCACGCAGTAGGCAGTCGGCAGGAGATCCCCACACATCCCCGCCGGCGCCGCTTCTGCTCCTGCATACTGCCTGCTGCGTACTGCGTACTGCCTACTCGAAGAATGAAGATCCTCCACCTCGCCGCAGGAAATCGCTGGACCGGCGCTGCTGCTCCCGCTTTCGCGGAAGTGGAGGCGCTCCGCGCTGCGGGCTTCGATGCGCACTACGCATACGTGGGTGGATACAAGCTCGAAACGAAGATCGGTCACCACGAGTTCGCACATGCCGTCATCGAGAGGGCGCAGAATCCCGCCTCGTTCGTCCGCTCGATCCGCGCCATCGACCACCTGGTGCGGCGCCACGGTTTCGACGTATTGCACGCGCATCTCACGTACGACCACTGGCTGGCGCGACTGGTGGCCCGCGATCACGACGTACGGATCGCGCGAACGTTCCACTCGCGCCGCGTGCTCCGCAACGACCCACTCTCCCGCTCGCTCCTGGGTTCCACCCGTCACCGCTTCGTCGTGAACGACGCCTTCCGCGACGTCGTGCGCGGAGCGATCTTCACCCCGCCTCCCGTCGACCATCGCCAGTTCACGCCCGAGGGACCGCGGATCGCATCAACCGGAATCCTGGTGACGGTCATCGGGAAGCTGGCGGGAGGGCGGGGATTCGAGGAGGCTCTGCGCACGTTCGCGTCGCTACGCCGCCGGATCTCCTGCCGGCTGATGATCATTGGCCACGGCGAGCATCGATCCGTTCTGGAGGATCTCGCGCGCAAGCTGGAAGTGGGGGCGGAGGTCATCTGGGCCGGCTATCACGAGGACGACCTCGCAGAACACTACCGCGCTTCGGATCTCCTGCTCTTCACTGCCCGCGGTTCCGACGAAGGGCACCGCGCCGTGCTGGAGGCGATGGCTTGTGGGGTGCCCGTTGCGACCATGCCTGTCGAAGGGGTGCACGCACTCGTCCCGCTCGAATGGATCGCACCAGCCTCGGATCCCGAGGCTCTCGCGGCTCTGGCGGCCTCGATGCTCGAGGAGCGACCGGCCCATGCCTTCGAGCGGTCGCTGGAGTTCGGCTACGCCAGCGCAGCTCAACGACTCATCGCCGGCTACGGAGCGTAAGTACAAATTCGGGTCAGACCCCAATGCATACTTAAGCTCCCGCGATGACCTTCAGTTCGACCGCGATGGGCGTGGGCAGAGAGTCCACTCCGACGGTCGTGCGCGTCGGCTGGATCTTGCCGAAGTACTCGGCGTACACCTTGTTGAAGCGTTCAAAATCGCCACGCATGTCGGTGAGGTACACCGTGACGTCGAGCACCTTCTCGAGGGAGCTGCCCGCTTCCTCGAGGATGGTCTTCACGTTCTCGATGCACGCGCGCGTCTGCACCTCGATGTCATGCGTCCCGTCCCCGCGCAATCCGGGAATCTCACCCGTAACGGGCTTCCGCGGGCCGATGCCCGAGAGAAACAGCATGCCGCCGACGCGTCGAGCATGAGGGTACGGGCCAACGGGCTTCGGCGCTTTGTCCGTGCGGATGATGTCGGTACGAACGACGTCCGGCGTGCTCTCCTGCGACGACATCTCGCTCTCCCGATGCACCTCCGGCCCCTCGGGCAGCACGTTGTGGGTCTCCATCCCCGTTCCACCCGCAAACGTAGCGACCGGGCCCTCGTCGAACTCCTTCTCCCAGTCGATCTGCTTGCGCTCGTTTGGCGTCAGCTCGACGATGGCGTTGCCCGTGCCCCATACCGGCTGGTAGTCCCACACCTTGCCGTCGTACCGGTTGTGCTCCCCCATCACCGCGCCCAGCCACCAGATGGCTTTGAAGCCCATGTCCGCGTTGGCTTCCCTGGCGAAGTCGCGCGCCACTTGCCCGACATCCTCGAGCCGCCCCTCGCCGAGCATCTCCAGGATCTTGCGGTTCCACTCGTCGTCCTTCTGGGACGAGATCCGGTCCTGCGCGGGATCGATCTCCGCCACTTCGTACCGGTTGGAAAGGTTGGTCACGATCACGACGATGGTCTTCTTGCCGTACGCATCGATCGCCGCGCGCGCTGCGTAGCCGAGGGCGCGTGTTTCCTCGCGCTCCGCGTAGATGTTGCAGGAGACCATCGATGCAGGAACGGTGTTGTTCGGGTTGAGCAGCTTCAGAGCGACCACCGTTCCGGTATCGACCGGAAAGCCGTGGTACGCAACGGTCGCGGCCTGCATCCCGTGCTCCTTGCACAACCGCGCGTACAATTTTCCAAACTCCGGATCGACCCGAAACTCGTACGGGATCTCCCCCAGCTCGTACCAGTTCGCATCGACGAGGGTCCAGGCAGGCTTCGGATCGACCTGGAACAGATGCCCGATCACCGAGAACCACTGCGTCGAATACACCAGCAGCAGCTCCGCTCCCGAGCGCTCGATCTCCCGCCCGATGGCCTCGTAGTTCCGCCGCAACGAAGCCCAGCCGGGATTGCGTTCCGGCGCCAGGAGAGGGTGGGGCTGGCCGGGGACGAGGTACGCCTTGAGGATTGAGGATTGAGGATTGAGGATTGAGGATTGGGTCATTGGTCACCTTTGCTTTTCTTGATGATCGCCGTGAGCACTGCCACGATGCGATCGCATTCGTGAATCAGCGCGTCTGCGGTGGAGTCAATCTTGTCGGTGGCGCGCAGCAGGCGAAGCCAGTAGAGCGACTCACGCGCTTCTTTGAGGGAGATTGTGCATTTGGAGATGAAGTCCGCGCGGCTCTGTCCAGCGTCGGCCTCCTCAAGGTTCGCCCCAACCGAAGTCGCGGCGCGCATCAGCTGCCGGCTGATGTCCCGTGCGCTCCCGCCACGCGTCAGCAGTACGTCGTGCAAGGCGACGATGTCACAAGCAAACCGGAATACCCGCTCCCTTATCTCCCGCCCATCGTTCATCCTCAATCCTCAATCCTCAATCCTCAATCCGCGCAGCGAGAATCCTCAAATCTCAGTCCGCGCCAGCGAAGCGTCCCATCCCACGACCGCGTTCCCTGTTCCGATCACGGTGCCGTAGCCGTAGACCTCGGCCGGGTACTCCGGGAAATCGAGTGCGGAGAGCATCCAGGCAAGAGAGCCGGCTTTCACTTCGCTGACGGCGTGGTCCATGAACTCGGGGAGGATGGCGATCAGCTCTTTCGTGCGGCCGCGGCGCATGAGGTCGATCACTTCCATGTCCCACAGATAGCCGGAATGCTCGAACACATGCTCGCGCGACATGTCTTCGGGGATCTCCGGCTCGGTCGTGAAGTGACGGTGTGAGAGGGTGTTCGACGCCAGCAGCACCGCTCGGCGGCCGCTCTTCTCGATGGCGCGTTTGGTGGCCTGGCCGAGCTTCAGCATCTGCGCCTGCCCGGCTTCATTCGAGAAGTAGTACGGCGAGTTGTTCGAGGAGATGCCGACGATGGGGATGTCCCACTCGGGATTCATCATGTGGCAGGAGACGATCGTTCCGTAGTCGACGCGGAAGTTGGGGTTGCGCATCATCTTTGTGATCAGTCCCGCCTCCCGTCCTTCCTCCGCGATCAACTCGGCCAGCTCGACGTCCACTTTGACGTCGTATTGAAAGCGGAAGAGGTTCGGGAAGATGGGATCGACCGAGAGTCCGTGAAACTCAGGCAGGCCGAGGAAGTGATGTCCGATGACCGTCTGCCAGTGCGGGGAATGCACCAGGATCACGTCAGGCTTCTTCGCCAGGAACTGCTTCCGCGCGCGCTCATATCCCCAGCGCAGCATCTCCCAACCGCATTCCGACTTAGGTTCGTTGCGCCAGTGGTTCTCGCCGTACACGATGTGGGGAGGATGGGGCGCCAGAACACCGCCGATGATTTCGCCTTTGTTCATCATTTCACGCTCATAGTTTCACGCACACATTCTTTGCTTCGGTGAAGAACTGCAGCGACTGAAACCCACCTTCGCGCCCGACGCCGCTTTCCTTCATGCCGCCGAACGGGACGCGCAGGTCGCGCAGCAGCCAGCAGTTGATCCACACCGTCCCCGCATGCAGTTCCGCCGCGACGCGATGCGCGCGCTGGAGGTCACGTGTCCAGACCGTGGCCGAGAGACCGTAGCGCGTCGAGTTTGCGAACTGCACCGCCTCGTCCTCGCTGTCGAAGGGGGTGATCGTGACCAGCGGCCCGAAGATCTCTTCCTGCAGGACCCGGCATTCGCAGCTGAGGCCCGTGATGATGGCGGGCTCCAGGAAGTAGCCCGCACGGTCGACCCTGTTGCCTCCGGTGACGATCGTGCCGCCTTCTTCTCTGGCAAGTGCCAGGTAGCGCATCACCTTCCGGAGATGCGCTTCGCTGATGAGCGCACCGATGTCTGTTCCGGAATCCGCAGGATCGCCGATGCGCAGTCGCTTCGTCGCAGCGACGAAGCGCTCGACAAACAGGTCGTAGATCGCGCGCTCCACGAAGATGCGCGAGCCGCAGAGACAGATCTCGCCCTGGTTCCAGAAGCTGGAGCGGATGGACGTGGCGACGGCGTCGTCCAGATTGGCGTCCGCGAAAATCACGTTCGGGTTCTTGCCACCCAGTTCCAGCGAAAGCTTCTTGAACAGAGGCGCCGCTGCCAAAGCTACCTTCGCACCGGTGACGGTGCCGCCGGTGAAAGAGATCATTGGCACGTCCGGATGCTCACAGATCGCGGCGCCGGCTTTCGGCCCCGTTCCATGGACGATGTTCAGCACGCCCGCCGGCAACCCGGCTTCGACGGAGAGTCCGGCCAGACGGTGCGCGGTCAGCGGAGTCAGCTCGGAAGGCTTGGCTACGCACGTATTGCCGCTCGCAATCGCAGGCGCGATCTTCCACGAAAGAAGATACAGTGGCAGGTTCCACGGCGCGATCAGCCCCGCCACACCCATGGGGTGGCGCAACGTGTAGTTGAGCGCGACGTTGTCCGTCACATGCGCTTCGCTGGCTTGATGAAGGATCGCCGTCGCAAAGAATCGGAAGTTCGCCACGGCGCGCGGGATGTCCATGCGCCTTGCGAGCGATACCGGCTTCCCGCTGTCCCGGCTCTCGATCGCGGCCAGCTCCTCGAGATTCTGCTCGATGAGGTCTGCGAGCTTCAGGAGCAGACGCGAGCGCTCATCGACAGGCGTTCTCGACCACGAGGGGAACGAGCGCTTCGCGGCAGCCACGGCGTCGTCGACATCCTCGCGGCCGCTATCCGGGATGTGCGCAATGACCTCGGCGGTCGCGGGATTCACGTCGTCAAAGTACTGGCCGTTCTTCGGAGGGACGAAGCTGCCGTCGATGAAGTTCGCGAGGTTCAAACTCGGAGCGGGGCGAAGAGTCACGTGCGCCCCCTCGCTGCGGCAACAGAGCGATCCTGCCGGAAGGGATCCCCCTCATCCGCCTTCGGCACCTTCTCCCTCCGCCGGGGAGAGAAGGGTCTCGAATGAAACCTGCATCGAGAGTCAGCCAGCAGGTCGGTCACCTCCCGTCGAGAGCCTTCTCC
>JANMSA010000302.1:0-4319 GCA_031388865.1 Acidobacteriota bacterium
CGAGCCATCGTGGCCCGCAGCCATCGGTGAAGGCCGGCCCGGGTGGCACCTCGAGTGCTCGGCCATGGCCATGGACCTGCTCGGCGAATCGTTCGACATCCACACGGGCGCCGTGGACCTGATCTTCCCGCATCACGAGAACGAGATCGCGCAGAGCGAGGGGGCGACCGGGAAGCCTTTCGTCCGCTTCTGGGTCCACGGTGAGCACCTCAGCATCGACGCGCAGAAGATGTCGAAGTCGCTCGGCAACATCTACTCGCTCGCGGAGATCGAGGAGCTGGGCTACTCCCCTCTCGCGCTGCGCTACGCATTGTTGTCGGTGCCGCATCGCACGAAACTGAACTTCACCACGCAGTCGCTCGACGACGCGCGGAGCGCGCTGTCGCGCATCGAGTCGTTCCTCCTCCGCCTCGATGAGGTGGCCCGCTCCGGGCCGCGGGACGCCGCGCACGCCGACGAACAGGGCGACGCCGTGATCGGACGTTTCCTGGGAGAGTTCCAGGAAGCGATGGATGACGACCTCAACACCGCCGGCGCCCTCGGCGCGCTCTTCACGTTCATCCGTGACGCGAACACCGCCATCGCGGAGGGCCGCATCTCGCCGGGCGACGCGGAGGGCATGCGCGCGGCGCTCCGCAAAGTGGACCCCGTGCTCGACATCTTCCCCGACCTCGAGCAGAGCATCGACACCGAGGTGGAGTCGCTCATCGAGGCGCGCAACGCGGCGCGCAAGTCGCGCAACTTCGCCGAGAGCGATCGCATCCGCGCCCTGCTCGAAGAGCGCGGCATCCTGGTCGAAGACACCCCCGGCGGAACACGGTGGCGGCGGAAGTGAACCGGATGGCGGCCGCCGGGATTGAGGATTGTGGATTGAGGATTGAGGATTGCCCCACGCCCACTTGTGCCGGGTTTTCAATCCTCAATCCTCAATCCTTCATCCTCAATCCGCTCCGAAGGAGCGACTGATGATCGGCTACCTCGAAGGCACCCTCCGCCAGCTCGACGCAACCCGCGCCCTGGTCATCGCCGGAGGAGTCGGGTACGAAGTGCACATCTCTCTTTCCACGTACTACCGGCTGGAGGGAAATCGCGAAGTGGCGCTGGAGATCCACACGCACGTGCGCGAGGACGCACTCTCGCTCTACGGGTTTGCGACGGGCGAGGAGAAGATGGCGTTCGAGAAGTTGATCTCGATTTCCGGAATCGGTCCAACGCTCGCGCAGAAGATCCTCTCCGGGATCGATCCGCACGACCTCGCCGATGCGATCGCTCGTGCCGATACGCGAAAGCTCTCGTCGATCCCTGGAGTGGGCAAGAAGACCGCCGAGCGAATTTGCCTCGAGTTGCGCGACAAGCTCGTCGTGGCCGCTCCCACGACCCCGGCGGCGCCGACACGCCTCAGCATCGACGACGACGTCCAATCCGCCCTCGTCAACCTCGGCTATCGGCCGAAAGATAGCGAGATCGCCGTGCAGAAGGCTCGTGAGGAGCTCGGCGCAGACGTGGAATTCTCGTCGATCCTCAGGCGCGCCTTGCGACACCTCACGAAGTAGCGTTCCGCTCCGGGCCTGATACGCGAGTCAGCTGCGCACGCGACCGCCCAACTCCAAAACCTACTCCGCGAGAGGATCGATCCGATGGACACCCGGGAAGCGAGAGAAGTCGCCGTCCGCCGTGTGTACCACCCCTCGGTTTTCCAAAGCGTAGGCGGCGATCTGCGCGTCGGTCGTCAGGTCGCGGCTGGTCCCCGCGGTGCGCAGTAAATCGAACGCCACCTTGACGTGACGTGGTCCGGGACGGAGGACGTGCATGCCTGGCAGCGCCAGCCAGTCCTCGACGATCCCAGTCGCGTGTTGCAGATCCATCGGCTTCACAAAGACTCGCCGACTGGTCGCGATCCGGACGAAGCCGAACAGGACCGGCGGAGCGATTCCGACCGACTCACCCCTCTCCCCGATACCTTCCCACCAACGCCTGGCTGCCTCGTGCAACGGAAACACGGAAAAATAGGCGTAAAGAAGGAGGTTGATGTCGGGGACGATCATCGAGTGGGGAGCACCCTCTCTGACAGGACGGCGTCATCCTCGAGTTCTTCGGCGAGCTGATTGAACCCACGCGGGTCGAGCCCTGGCTGCAATGGGCTCGCATGAGGGACGATTCGGAACGCTGGTCTGGGCTCGCTCGGCTTCAGGCCTCTTCGCAAAGCGTCATTGACGACGTCTTTCAGGCTGATCTGCTCCTGTTCGACGGTCTCGCGGACCAGATTCGCCACGTCAGGGTCAAGAGTGAGAGTCGTGCGCATGAGACATCTTGCTGCTATGAATTCATGATGTCAAGATGCGGACACGTTGGACGTGCGTTTGAAATGCCCTCATCGCATTTGAAGAAAATAACTCGACGTCATGACATGCGATAACGTCATAAACTAGCGTCGGAGGTCCATTGGTGACCAAACGGGTGCTGCTCCTGATCGCGTTTCTCCTCCCCATGGTGGCCGGAGCCGCCACCCGCCACAACGACGACAGTTGCGATATCGCGGTTCTCCCCGCGGCCACGCTTCTGCTGCCGTACTTCGAAGTCGACCTCGAGAACATCAACGGCGAGACCACGCTCTTCACCGTGACCAACGTGACCAACGTGGATCGCATCGCGCGCGTCACGCTGTGGACCGACTACGCCCACCCGGTCCTCTCCTTCAACATCTATCTCACCGGCTACGACGTGCAGCCGATCAACCTCTTCGATGTAATCGCGCGGGGCGCCATTGCTCCGGACGGCGGCACGGGCACAGCCCGCGGCACTCGCGGCATCTACGCCGATCCGAATCATGAGATCGATCTCACCGGTTGTGCGAGCCTGCCGGGACTGATCGACCCCGTTTCCATCCAACGCATGCGTTCCGCCTTCACGCTCGGGACCATCCCGGCGCTCGGAACCATCCCGGCGTGCAACGACGTAGGGACCGTACACGCCAACGCGGTGGGATACGCGACCATCGACGTCGTCCGCACCTGCTCGTCTCATCTGCCCACCGATCGCCAGTACTGGACCGAGGACATCGCCTTCGAGAATGTCCTGATCGGCGACTACCAGCAGATCGACGGCACCAGCAACTACGCGCAGAGCAACACCATGGTCCACATCCGCGCCGTGCCGGAGGGAGGAACACCGGTCCAGCGCCGCGCACGTCCGCAGGACTTCGACGCGCAGTTCCCACGAACCTTCTACTCCCGCTATCAGGCGGCGAACGAACCGCGCTTCGACGGGCGCCAGCCGCTCCCTTCGACCTTCGCCGCTCGCTGGATCGAGGGAGGACCCGGCTCGTTCCAGACTTCGTACAAGATCTGGCGGGAGGGAAAGACCGACGGCCGCTCCTGCGCTGATGCCTCGAAGGCGTCGGACCTCGGGCTCGTCGAGACGGTGCGCTTCGATGAAGCAGAGAACGGCGTTTCGGATTTCGTCAATACCCGCGTCCCGCTGCCACCGTTCTACCCCGACTCCACACTCCTTCCGGCGACCTCGCGGACCCGCGTCTCCGACACGAGGGTGTTCCCGCAACTCGTGAATGGTGCGGTAGCCGGGTGGTTCTACCTCAACCTCGACAGCTGCGCGCGCATTGGGTGCGACACGGCTTTCGCCAGCCAGAACTGGATCGTGACGTCGATGCGCGCCTCTGGAAAGTACTCAGGAGACATGGACGCCGCCGCCCTCGGCAACGGCTGCTCCCCGGCCGCGGCGATGAGTGAGATCAAAGTCGGCACCGCCATCATCGGACCGGCCGGAAACGTCAATCCCTGAACGGAGAAGACATGAAACGAGCCGCCATTCCCTCCTTGATCCTGATCCTGTCACTCTGCCTGAACACGGCCACTGTCAACAACGACGACAGCTGCGACAACTCTGTCCTCCCCGCCGCGACGCTGTTGCTGCCGTACTTTGCAGTCGATCTCGGCTCCGAGAGCTTCATGAGCAATGCTGAGGAGTTTGCGGTGAAGACGTCGCCCGCTTCCACCTTCAAGATCGCTCACGCGCGAGTATCCGTCTGAAGGCCGGACGACCCGGTGAACGCATGCGGCAGCACATTCAGAGTGATCCGGGGCGGAAGCTGGTACTTTGGCGCGGACAGTGCTCGCAACGCTCTGCGATCTACGCATGAACCGCACCTCACACGGCTTCAGCATCGGATCTCGCGTAGCGCGCGATTTCTAGGGACGCTCCATGGGGACGATCAACTTGTCTTCGCCGCTCTTCAGTCAGCGTCAGGTGGAGGTTGAAGGAGAGGCGACGACCTACTCCCTCTATGAACCCGCCGAACTGGC
>JANMSA010000401.1:0-4071 GCA_031388865.1 Acidobacteriota bacterium
GGAGAACCTGCAGCGCCTTCAGTAGCGCATAGGCAGCAGGCAGTTCGCAGTAGGCAGCAGGCAGGAGATGAGTCAGCCCCCGGCCTCATCCTGGTCCGGATCCCGATTCTGCTCCTGCCACTGCCCACTGCCTACAGCAGAACGTCGATGCTGGCGCCAGAGGGTGAGGCCGACCCTGTGCTAACCTCCCGGCCACTCTTGCGTCGCTTCGTCCTTCCGTTCACTGGCATCGCGCTCTTCGTCATCGCATGGCACGTCGCGGTCGCCGCGGAGCCGGAGACGCTCGTCCCGTCGCCGTGGGCGGCAGTGCTGGGCATCGTCGAGCTCGCGCAGAAAGGTCTCCTCTTCCGGTACGTCGTGGCCAGCCTCTTCCGCGTGACCTGGGGCTACCTGGCGGCGCTCGTCATTGCGGTGCCGCTGGGTCTGTGGCTGGGGTTGTGGAAGCGCGGAGAGAACGCGGCCAATCCGATGATGCAGCTCCTGAGGCCGATCTCCCCGCTGGCGTGGATCCCGATGGCCATCCTCTGGTTCGGCGTCGGTGATGCGGCTGCGGTGTTCCTGATCTTTCTGGCCTCCCTGCTGCCGCTCACGCTCACGACGATCCAGGCGGTGCACAACATCGAGTCCGTGTATCTCGCGGCAGGACGGAACTTCGGGCTGACTTCGCGGGAGCTCGTGCGCAGCGTGATCCTGCCGGCGATCATGCCGCAGCTCATCGTCGGCATGCGCATCACTCTGGGCATCGCCTGGCTGGTGGTCGTTGCGGCCGAGATGATCGCAGTGAGCTCCGGACTGGGGTTCCTGATCATCGACGCGCGCAACGCGGGCAACCGGTACGACCTGGTGGTCGCCGGGATGATCCTCATCGGATTGATCGGCGTGGTGCTGGACGTCATGATGCGGAAGCTGGAGCGGTTGCCCGGCGTCCGCTGGGGGTATGTCGCAGAGTGAAGGTGGTCGTTCGCAACCTCGACATGGCGTTCGGCAGCGTACGGGTCCTCGACGACATCAACCTGGAGGTTCGCGCGGGGGAGTTCGTCTGCATCCTCGGCCCCTCCGGCTGCGGCAAGTCCACGCTGCTCAACATCGTCGGTGGCTTCGTCAAGCCGTCGGCCGGTCAGGTGACGATCGACGGCGAGTCGGTCGCCGGCCCGGACCCGCGGCGCATCTTCGTGTTCCAGGAGCGCGGCGTCTTCCCTTGGCTGACCGTGGATCAGAACATCGGCTTCGGACTCTTCCGTGAGCGCAAAGAGGAGAAACGCGCGAGGGTCGCGCATTACGTTCAGCTGGTCGGTTTGCGCGGATTCGAACAGTCCTATCCGAACGAGCTCTCCGGCGGCATGAAGCAACGGCTGGAGGTCGCGCGCGCGCTGGCGGTGAATCCCGATGTGCTCTATCTCGACGAGCCGTTCGGCGCACTCGATTCCATCACGCGCCTGCAGATGCGCCGCGAGCTGCTGCGCATCTGGAACGCGGAGCGGAAGACCATTCTCTTCGTGACGCACGACATCGAGGAGTCAGTGCAGCTTGCCGACCGGATCGTCGTTCTCTCCGCCCGGCCGGGACGGGTGCAGCGCATCGTCGACGTGAACATCCCTCATCCCCGCGACCTCTCCGACCCGCGCTACATCGCCCTCCGCGACGAGATCTTCGGCGAGATCGGGCTGGCGCATCAGGTATGAAGAAGCGTGATTGGCGGTCGACGGTTGGGGGTTGGCGGGGGACCGAGGGCGAAACGCGTCGGGGTGCGGCGACGGCCTCCCGCCAACCGCCAACGGTCAACCGCCAACCATGGTCCGACCGTCTCGTCGTGCCGCTCGTAGCGCTCGCGGTCTGGTACGCCGCCGTGAAGCTCACCGGCACTTCTATTTTTCCATCGCCGGTCGATGTCGTTCGTGGGCTGAGCGACCTGCCGAATCTCGGTGCCTACATCCGCGACTCTCTCTTTCGCGTCCTTTGCGGCTACGGCGCCGCGGTCCTCCTCGGCGTGCCGGCCGGATTGCTGATGGGCTGGTGGAGCGGTCTGGCGAGTGCCGCGAATCCTTTGATCCAGCTCCTGCGACCGATCTCACCGATCGCCTGGATGCCGCTCGCCGTGATCTGGTTCGGCGTCAGCAATCTCGCGCCGATCTTTCTAATCTTCCTGGCTTCGTTCTTCCCGATCGTGGTGGCCACGATGAATGGAGTGCGAAACGTTCCTCCGATGTACGTCCAGGCCGGCCGCAACTTCGGACTCTCCACGGGCGCACTGATTGCGCGGGTGATTTTCCCGGCGGTGCTTCCGCGCATCGTGGTCGGCCTGCGAATCGCATTCGGCGTGGCCTGGCTGGTCCTGGTGGCGGCGGAGATGATCGCCGTCGATTCCGGCCTGGGATACCTCATCATCGACGCCCGCAACGCGGGCAAACGCTACGATCTCGTCGTCGGCGGCATGTTGCTGATCGGCGTGACCGGCTTGATCCTCGACTCGTTGATCCGCCGCACGGAGCGGCTGAAGTTCGTGAAATGGGCGTTTACTGACTGAAAAGCAGTAGCAGTAAGCAGTAAGCAGTAAGCAGTAGGCAGGAGAAGAGTCTTCAGCGCGCCTTTTCTCCTGCATACCGCCAACTGCCTACTGTCTACTGGGAAAGGAGAACCATGACCCCGACGCGCAAGATCTCTCTGGCCGTTTTCGCATGGGTAGCGGTCATTTCAGCCGCGCACCTGGCGACGAACGTCGACTGGACGGTGCTGCTCAACGACCGCCTGCCGGAGAGCGAGCGAAAGCTCAACGTCGCCTATATCCCCGTGACGTGACACCTGGCGTGCCCGGTCACCGACTACATCTCCGCCTACTCCAAGTCCGGACATCTGTTCATCCCTCGCATGTTCCAGGGATTCCCCGAGATCAAGGAAGCTCTGATCTCGAACCAGATGCAGGCGGCGTTCATGGTCGCGCCGATGGCCATCGCCCTGCGTGCTCAGGGCGTCCCGGTGAAGATCGTTTACCTTGGCCACCGCTACGGGTCCGCCGTAGTCGTGCGCAAAGACGGACCGGTGCGTTCCTTCGCCGATCTGAAGGGAAAGACCATCGCCGTTCCCAGCCGCTATTCAGACGAGCGTCTGATTCTCTTCCGCGCGATGAAGGTGCACGGCATGACTGCCAAGGACCTGCGCCTGGTGGAGATGGCGCCTGCTGACGTTCCGGGCGCGCTGAACGCGAACGCCATCGATGCGTTTTCGATGGGCGAGCCGTACCCCTCGCAGGCGGAGATGGCCGGGTTTGGGCGGGTACTCTTCCACGCGAAGGAGTACTGGCCGGATTACATCTCGTGCGTGCTCGTGGTCCGCGATGATGTGATCGAGCGAAAGCCTGAGGCGGTGCAGGTCCTCGTCGACGGCATCGCGCGCTCCGGACTGTGGCTCGACAACCCGCCGAAGCGCCTGGCGCGTCGAGAGCACGCCGCGGACTTCGTCGGGCGCTTCTACTTCCGCCAGGACCCGCGCCTCCTGAAGTGGGCTCTCACCAAACCTCTCGACCGCGTGCAGTACCAACCCCTCTCGCCACTGAGGAAGGACTTCGAGCTGATCGTCAGCCTGATGCGCGAGACCGGCGTCCTGGATCGGCCCATCGGCTTCGAGGAGTATGTGGAGACACGGTTTGCCGAGAACGCGGAGACACAGACCGAGTGGCGCTACGAGCCCGGCGACTCCGCAGCGCAGTAAAGCGCCCTAAGTATCAAAATGGGGTCAGACCCCACTTTGATACTTGCGCGTAAAGGCGGGCGAAGTCGGCGAGGGAGAGGGTCTCGTCGATCACGGCGGCGTTGCAGTTACGGTCAGCGTCGCGGTCTTCGTGACGCCGTTCAGTGACGCCGTGATGATGACGTCAGTGTCCGCTGTGATTGCGGTCGTCATGATCTGGAAACGCTCCGAGGCTCTGCGCGGAGGGAGCGGTCACACGGCTCACGGTTGCTACGCTGTCATTGTTCCCATCGATCGGGACGTTCAATCCGCCAGTGGGCGCGCGTCGATCGATTGGATCGTGCCAGTGATGGTGTTTCCGCCCACGACGCGCTCAGCGAACTCCAG
>JANMSA010000385.1:0-10704 GCA_031388865.1 Acidobacteriota bacterium
AGTGACTGCCTCTGGACGGGCTTCGGTTGCTTCCTCACGGCATGCCACACCGAAGACGGACATCGTCGCGGCCAGCGCGAGCGTAATTACGGACTTCTTCATTCATTTCTCCTTCTGCCCGCGCTCATGTTCGCGGGTCTCAAGGAGCGTGTAATCACGCGGCGTGCCTAAAGGCAGGCTCCGCCGGTCATTTTCGGGGATTCCAGCACGGTTTTCGCCGACCTGCTTTCATTCCGCCGAGACGATCTCATCCGTTTCTTCGGAGACCTTTTCGGCTCTCGCGCAGACGGGGGCGAAAGCCGACCTCACAGAAAAACCTTGGAGGGAGTCTGGAGCGGGCGAAGGGATTCGAACCCTCGACCAAGAGCTTGGGAAGCTCCTACTCTACCAACTGAGCTACGCCCGCCTGATACCGTAACGCCTGCATTTCCCAATAGTTAACGCCATAGACGCACACCATGAGACGCGAAATCAAGTTTACCACGTTCCTCTCTGTCCACGAGGGTCAACGAGTGTCCAAGAGCCCCAAATAGAGACCGAAATAGAGACGCAAAGCAGATCTGATTGGGAGGCTTCAGATCGGTGACTGTAGCGGTTCGGAGAGGATCGAGGCAGACTCGCGCTATGACCACGCCCGTCCCTCCAGCAGTGCCGAAGCGATTCGCACATCTCATCGAACCGTACGTCCCATCTGACAGCATCGTTATCGCCGAGACGACGAGTCTCGCTGCACCGGGATCGCGCGGGACGCGAAAGCTGGCGACCGCGCTCGTGCCGCTCAATCGCCTCAAACAAGTAGTGAACGGGGGTGGCGCCCAAGGGTGGCTGCGGATGGAGTTTAGCGACGGATCGGTCCATCGCAAGGGGCACGTGACATCATGGACCGTTCGACCTCGTGACGCCCGCCGGCCTCGTGGTGGAAGCGCTCGTCGAGAGCTGGACGAACTACAACATCCTCGTCTCGGTACCCCAGAACCGACTCGTCGCAACGTACGGCTTGCAGCCACGCGTCATCGACTCTGATCAATCCGTTCGCTGGGATGACCCCGAGCACATCACCTACGACGTCGTCGAGGTGCGAGCGTTCTCGAAGTACGGGCTTCCAAATGAATACACGCGATCGGAGGTCCTGCTCCGCCGCGCATACGCCGAAGACTACGCCGGCCTTCGATCCCGTGCGATCGTCGCGGTCTACTACGAAGAGCATTCCATCGCGGAGGACGCGGAGCTGGAGGCCCTCCTCGGCGCCGAGGAGTACCGACGGATCGACATTCCGGACATCGGTATCGAGATCAAGCGAAACCCCGTCAATACCGAGTATCCGCTGTTAATCGCGGCCTGGGGATGCCGGCTCAGGCGGTCCCCGATCGCGGAGACGCTGAGCCGCATCGCGATGGTCCCGACAGACAGCGCAGAGCAGGTCCTCGTCGCGATCACGGACGGCCGCGAGGAGAGCGGCATCGCCACCTTCGAATGCGGCACGCTTCCGGCCGAGAAAGCATTTCACGCAGCGCTCCACGGCGCCCGTGCGCTCGAACCAGCGTCGCTCAAGGGCATCCACGTCCGCTTCGCTTTCATCGGGTTTTCGGACGCGAAGCGGCCTGGATGCGAAGCGACGCTCCGCCGCGAGCTTGAGATGCAGGAGCTCTGGAAGTCTGCGTTCACGCGCGCCTCCGCGGCGTCCATCCAGTTCGACAGCGCCGCGCCCCGTATCGGAACGGAGGTGCGTCCGTGAAGCGCTCCATCCCCGCCATCGCGCCGACGAACCCATTGACGAGGACGAGCAGCGAGAACTGCGCCCAATTCGCGCGCTGCCCCAGCGCGAGAGACGGCGTGCTGGCGTCGCGTGGTGTAGGGAGCTCAAACGTTTTCATCGACTCTCATGCGGTGTCCCTCACGCTCTTCTGGGGACTCTGCCGAGCCCTGAGCGAGGTTCGTCTCAAAGTGCGTGCGTTTCGTGTGCGCGAAGCACATTCACACGGCTCCCTTACGCACTACGACAAACTGGAACACTCCGCCCGCCTTGTTCTCAGTCGTCTCCACCAGGAATGCCTCGCGTGCGAGCGTCTCGGCGGGTCGCCGATTGATGTAATCTCCGAAGTGTGCTGTCGTCCAGCTGTTGATGCGGTCGAAGAGGCGGCCAGCAATTCCATCAGGTCGGACATGCTCGAGCGCACTAAAACGTCCTCCGACTGCGAGGACGCGACGCAACTCACGGAATCCAGCGACGTCGTCAGGCACGCTGCAGAAGACGAGCGTTGCGAGCGCGCCGTCGAAACTGGCGTCGCGGAAGGGCAACCGTTCGGCGTCGGCGACGACGAGCTTCACGGCTGCAGGCCGAGAGCGCTTCGCGGCTGCTGCGATCATTCCGAAGGAAAACTCCGTCGCGACTCCGCGTGCATCAGGCGGGTAGTGGCGGAAATTCAGGCCGGTCCCGGCTCCGACCTCGAGGACATAGTTCGCGCCGCGGACCGATCCGGTGACGCGCCGGCGCCACCTGCGCAGAAACAGCACCTCGAACGGCGCGAGCAGAAGGTCGTAACGCCGAGAGAGGCGGTCCCACATCGCGGCTGCATCGGAGGAGTTAGTTTCCTCCGGCCCTCCATTCATATCGTCGCTCTTCATCGATTCGTCCCCTCACCTCGCATCGCAGGCCGACGGCTGCATCGGGTTTCGCAGGCGGCGAGAACCACGGCCGCCTGAGATCCTGCTAAGCCGCTCGTCGGCGCTGTATACCTTCGGGCCGTCAGAGCCACACTCCCTGGCAACGCGTGCGCGGAGCGAGCGTCGCTTGAAGCGGCGGCGCATGCGCTTACCGCGCGACAGAGACAAAACCGATCAAGCTGCTACCGAACATCATGGGGCCCTCCAGTCCCTGCAATGGTTATGCGGCGTCGTTGCGTTTCGAAATCGAGAAGGCTTCGCCGTGCACCAGCGCGAGGTTGGCGTAACCGGCACGACGTGCGCGCAACAACTCGAGCATCTGCGGCTCGAAATCGACGGCATAGCAGATGCCCGGGCGAATCGTCTCTGCAATCGGAATCGCGAAGTAACCGGTCCCGGCGCCGACGTCGGCGACATCCATGCCGGGATCCAGGCGCAACGCCGCGATGACCGTATCGGGCGGCAACCACTCGCGACGCGACGGCTCGTCGAGCCGCTCGGCACGCGCAGGATTGAAGGTGCGCTCGTTACGATCGTGGCGGTGGGCCATCACCGCACTGGTCGTGCCGCCTTCGGTCTCCCCCACAGGTCGACGCTGAAGACCGGACCGAGAAGGCAGAAGTTCATCAGCCCGGCGAGAATCGGGACGACGCCGATCACCGCCACCACGTACGACCAGGGTGCGTCCACCCGCGTCAGTGCCAGATAGATGATGATCGCGCCTGCGATGATCCGGAGCAGGCGTCCCGCGATACTGCGCATGAAATGTACGAAACCCATATTGCTTGTCCTTTACACGAACATCTCATGCACGCGTCGCGCCAATGAATCGCAATATGTACACATAGGAATATGTACAACTTGAAGTGCGGCCACGAAGCTGCTGCCCTTTTATCCTCCCGCGCCAGCGTCGCACACGGAGCGCGATCCACTCCCGCCGCCAGACTCTAACTCCGACGAAACCGCGGGCGAGCCGTCAAGCTCGCCCGCGGCTGTCCTCAGGCTCAGACGCGGCCCCGCCGCCGTGCGTTCCGCGCTTCAGCGAGCAGATCGTAGCGGTCGAGGTTCATCACCTTGCTACACGCTGCTACGAAGTCACGCACGAACTTCTCTTTGGCGTCGTCACTTGCGTACACCTCCGCCAGCGCCCGCAGCTGCGAGTGCGCGCCGAACACGAGATCGGCGGCGGTGGCCGTCCACTTCGGCTCGCCTGTCGCGCGATCGCGACCTTCGTACACGTTCTCCTCCGACGCCGACGGTCTCCACGCCGTGCTGATGTCGAGCAGGTTGACCAGGAAGTCGTTGGTCAGCGTCTCAGGACGATCGGTGAAGACGCCGTGCTTCGATCCGCCGAAGTTCGCGTTCAGCGCACGCATCCCGCCGACGAGAACCGTCATCTCTGGTGCGGTCAGCTTCAACATGTTGGCGCGATCGAGCAGCCGCGTCTCCAGTGAGAGCGGATCACCCTTTCGCATGTAGTTGCGGAAGCCGTCAGCGACCGGCTCGAGCACTTCGAACGTGTCGACATCCGTCTGCTCCTGCGACGCGTCAGTCCGGCCCGGCGCGAACGGAACGCTGACGTCGTACCCCGCCTTTTTCGCCGCTGATTGGACGGCGGCGCATCCGCCCAGGACGATGAGGTCGGCCAGCGACACCTTCTTGCCGCCGGATTGCGAGCCGTTGAACTCCTTCTGAACCTTCTCCAGGACGCCGAGTACCTTCGTCAGCTGCGACGGTTCGTTAGAATCCCAATCTTTTTGTGGCGCCAGGCGGATACGCGCTCCGTTCGCGCCTCCACGCCTGTCGGTGCCGCGGAAGCGCGCCGCAGCGCACCATGCAACGGAAACCAGCTCGCGGATCGACAGACCGGAGTCGAGGATCTTTTGCGCGAGCGCCTTGACGTCCTCCTCGTCAATCAGTTCATGGTCGAGTTCGGGTACCGGGTCCTGCCACAGCTGCGGCTCCGGAACCCACGGGCCGAGGTAGCGAGTGCGCGGCCCCATGTCACGGTGGAGTAGCTTGAACCAGGCGCGCGCAAACGCGTCGGCCAGCTGGTCGGGATTTTCGAGGAAGCGTTTCGCGATCGGTCCGTAGATCGGATCCACCTTCATCGAGAGATCGGTCGTCAGCATCATCGGCGCGTGTCGCTTCGACGCGTCGTGTGCGTCCGGCACCGTTCCTTTCGCCTCCGGATTTTTCGGAGTCCACTGTTTCGCTCCTGCGGGACTCGTCGTCAACTCCCACTCGTACTTGTAGAGGTTCTCGAGGAAGCCGTTGTCCCACTTCGTCGGATTGTTGGTCCACGCGCCTTCCAGACCGCTGGTAATCGTGTCGCCCCCCTTGCCGTTGCCGTACTTGTTCTTCCAGCCGAAGCCCTGCTCTTCGATCGGAGCATCCTCGGGTTCGGGACCGACGTTGCCAGCGGCCGGCGCGGCACCATGCGACTTACCGAACGAGTGGCCGCCGACGATGAGCGCAACCGTCTCCTCGTCGTTCATCGCCATACGGGCGAAGGTATCGCGAATGTCGCGCGCCGCCGCAAGCGGATCAGCATTCCCGCCTGGGCCTTCAGGATTGACGTAGATGAGGCCCATCTGCACCGCGCCCAGCGGCTTCGCGAGCTCGCGGTCGCCGCTATAACGCTCATCGCCGAGCCACGTGTCCTCGGGTCCCCAGAAGATGTCTTCGGGCTCCCATACGTCGGGGCGGCCGAATCCGAAGCCGAACGTCTTGAATCCCATCGACTCCATCGCGACATTGCCGGCGAGTACGAGCAGATCAGCCCAGGAGATCTTCTGTCCGTACTTCTTCTTGATCGGCCAGAGCAGCCGGCGTGCTTTGTCGAGGTTCGCGTTGTCGGGCCAGCTGTTGAGCGGCGCGAAACGCTGCTGGCCTTCGCCGCCACCGCCGCGCCCATCAGCGATGCGGTAAGTCCCCGCGGCATGCCACGTCATGCGGATGAAGAAGGGACCGTAGTGGCCATAGTCGGCGGGCCACCAATCCTGCGACGTCGTCATCACCTCGATCAGGTCACGCTTGAGCGCCTCGACATCGAGCGACTCGAACTGTTCTGCGTAGTTGAAGTCCTCTTCCATCGGATTGGAGAGGTGGGAGTGGTGATGCAGTACGGAAAGGTCGAGCTGATTCGGCCACCAGTCCTGGTTCGTTCGCGGGCGGCCGCGCTTCGGTTTTGGGGAAGGTATTGCAGGGTTTTCGCTTTCGCTGACGCTCGTTGTGTGTTCCTTGTCAGGCATGTCGATCGTCTCCTCTCTGGGTGGTACTCGTCTGTCTATGCGTTTCTCTTGTTGCTTCGATGTTGCTGGCGCGGCGCCGCGATTAGACGTTGTCTAACTCACTGAGAAAAAAAGAGAGTCAGCGCCGAGCACGGCGACGACGACCCCGCATCACCACCTGGTAGTCGTGAATCTCGAAGCCGGGCAGAGCTCTGGCGTTGCTGACTTCGACCTGATTCCATGGAATGTCGTAGACGCGGCCGCTCTCCTTATCAATGAAGTGGTGATGACGGTCGGTGTTCGGATCGAACAGGACTGAGTCGGGAGCGAGATGCAGCTCGCGAAGCAGCCCCTTTTCGACGAAGAGATTCAGTGTGTTGTAAACGGTGGCGCGGGAGATCATCGGGCAATTCTCCTGAACGCCCGCCCACACCTTGTCCGCAGAGGGATGTTCCGTCGTGTGGAGCACGTACTCGGCGACAGCGAGGCGCTGCGCCGACGGCTGAATGCTGTGATCGCGGAGGATCGAGACGATGTCATGCTTCACGACACCTAGACTAAGTCTATATATAGAGCCTGTCAACTAGCGGCATTGGCTCGTCTTCTTTCCGAGGCGCGCTCATGGGTGATCCTGCCAGTGCAGACTCACCGCGCGTATCGTATGAGGAGGAATGCTGAAATCAGCGATCAGATCCGCCGTCTCGCTCCGCGTGACGTTTGCGGTTTCGGTGATCCATCGCTGCGAAAGTCACGTGCTGAAGCCGAGCTTTGGCAGAACGACGAGCGTCATCAGGAGGTAGAGAGAGCGACGACAGCACCGAGAACGGCCAAGTCGCTCGCGAGCTTCCCTACAGTGACAGCTCGCTCGCTCATCGGACGGCCGCCTTCGTCATCTCATACTGACTCCACACTTGACCGTCGACATCTTCCGCAGTGACGCGTCCTTCTGCCGGTGAGACGACACGGTGTTTGTCGAAAAACGCGAGCATCGCCTGCTGAATCGATACATCGAGGATCTTCGTTTCCGTAGCTCCCGGAAACCGGCAAAGCATGTCTGCTGTGTCTCCGGGGCGGTCGCACGAAGCGACGGTGAAACGATCCTCGTCCCGGACTTCCTTTCCTTTCACCTTCATCCAGACGACACGCTCGCCCTTCGGCGCGCCGAGGCGGATTCGCACTTCCATTCCGCTGACCCGAAGACCGATCTCGCCGATCGCGCCGCCCGAAGCTCCACGCGGGGGACGCGCTTGCCGCGGGCGGTACTCACCGTATGATGGGCTCATGCGTCGCGCTGGCGCTCTGGCTCTTTTCCTCCTCGCGAGCAGCCTCCTGGCAGCCACGGGAGAGGAGGAGCGGCCGTTCCGCGTACACGGCACGCTCGTCGCCGAATACCCGTTTACGGATCACGACTCCATCTCCTTCGAGGGACCCGTCACGCTCCGCCGCCGTCTCGATTCGACGGGGCATTACTCCGTCGATGGGCTGCGGCGCGGCCGCTATTTGATTCGGCTGGCGCGTCGCGGGCAGGCTTATTCCTTCGAACGAGAGCTCCAAGGCGCCATCCGCCCCGATCTGACGCTCGAGACGTTTGCAACGCTTCTCGCCGTGGTCGACAGCGAGACCGGAGAGGCGCTTCAGGTTCGAATGACGCTTGAGAAGACCGGTGGCCCTCCGCCCGCGTTCGGGATCGATCGACTTACGGGAGGGCACGGTCCGGGAGGAGCGTTCTCCCAACTCTGGGGAGTCCCCCGAGGACGCTATCGGCTTACGCTGAGTGGCGCGAATTACTACACACGAACGTTCGAGCTTTCCATTTCGGAGGACCTGGCGCGTCTCGACGAGGTTCGCCTCGAGCGGAAACCGGTGGAGTATCGGTGCCCCGAGACGGTCTCCCGGACCGCCACCGCCAGCGATCGCGATCGCGCCGTTCTCCTGGCGGCGCTCGCGCACTTCGCTTCGCGGTTTCCGGAGCGATGGGACAGCTCCCGCGCGCTCCCCCGCTTCCCGTTCGAGCTCCACATGCTCGTGGACGACCGCACGCTCGTCGCGCCGCTGGATGAGATCTACCCGTCCGAAGCTGAAGACGAGATCTCGGCCGACGACGTGATCGGGCCGAGGCAGCGAGCATTGGTAAAGATGATCGACACGCCGCTCTTCCGCGATTTCGAAAAGAAGGCGGGGACCGCCGCCTCCATCGAACTCCTTTCTCCACCTCCAGGCTTCCGCCTGGTTTGCGCGCAGGAGCCGCCACACGGGCCGTGTGAATGCGTTGCGTTCTCTCTCTGACCGACCATTACGCGCAGGGGAAGTGATGGTCCTGCACCCCCGACGCGTCGTGGTCCAGAACGATGAGGGGACCGACGATCGCGGGCCGGCACTCCTACTCGGTGGCCGCCGCCGGCGGCCGGGAAGCGTCTGCCGCAGGAATGCGGCAGACGCTTTGGGAGAGTCACGTTTCGAAGCCGAGACGCGGCAGGACGAAGATCGCCACGAGTAGATAGAAGGCGACCAGTGAGACGAAGAAGAGCGCGTCCCGGCCGATGGCACGCCACGACCGGCGTCGTCGTTCCGGAGCGGATGGTTCGATCTCGCTCATTTGCCTGCCGCCTTGGCCAGCTCGTACTGGCTCCAGACTTTTCCGCTGACATCCTCCGCCGTCACGCGGCCTTCCGTGGGGCTCACCTCCCGGTGATGAGCAAAGTACGCCCGCATCGCCTGCTGGATGCTCACGTCGAGCACCTTCGTGTCGCTCGCTCCGGTGAAGCGGCAGAGCATCTCGGGTGAGTCACCCGGACGATCACATGAGGCCACCGTGTACCGGGACTCGTCCGTCACATCCTTGCCATGGACCTTCATCCAGACGACCCGCTGGCCGCGTGGAGCACCGAGGCGGATGCGCACCTCCATGCCGCTGACACGCGGTCCCCATCCCCCACGCTGGCCGAACGCGTCGCGGGCAAAGACCTCCTCGAGGCTCTGTTCCCAGAACTCCCGCAGTTGCCTGCCGGTCAGCGTGCCGGTCTTGATCTGCGCATCCATCGGGAAGATGTTGTAGAGGTCCTCCTCGGTCACCTTCCCGGCCGGCACTGGATACGAGAATCGAAAGCCGTTCGAAATTCCGATGTCCGCGCCGCTGGCCTCGCGCACTGCATCCGCAAGGAGATTGTCCACCGTGCTCTCGAGAACACCCTTGCGGTAGAGATCCACCTTCGTCGTTCCGACGACCTTGTCGAGTCGTGCCGCGAAGGGTGCGCGCGACCGATCGACGAGATTCTGCACACGCCGATTCGGTTTGTACCGCTCGGGTGTCACTTCCAACAGTTCATGCTCGTACTTCTGCACGCGGCCATCGCGAACGGTGAACTTCAGGCGGGCGAGGAATGATCCTTCTGATCCCGCCTCGATCACCGGGACGCCGCCTTCGACGATGGGTTTACGGGTGCGTTCGTGCGTATGGCCGCCGAGGATGAAGTCGACGTTGCGGATGCTGCGTGCAAGTTGCGTCTCCTGCGCGAGACCGAGCTCCGTGGCCAGGAGCACGATCTCGACGCCGCCGGCGCGCAGACGGTCCACTTCCTCCTGCACGTCCTCGAGGGCGGTGAACGCGAGGCCACGCGAGTAGTCGGGTGCCATCGATTTGTCGACGATGAGGGACGTGATGCCGACGACACCGACACGCACGCCGTTGACCGTCTTGACGATTGATGGTGCGAACATCCGCTTCCCGGTGGGGCGGTCGAACAGATTGATCGCGAGGACCGGATGGTTCAGCTCGGACATCCGCTTCCGGAAGGTCTCGGGACCGTACGCAAACTCCCGATTGCCCGGGATGAAGGCATCAATGCCGAGGGCGTTGACGATCGGAACGATCGCCACCCCCTGCGTCCACTCGGCCACGGCCGAGCCGTGGATGGTGTCACCGACGTTGATCAGCATCGTCTTTCCGCGATGGGCGGCACGCTCCTTCTCGATGGCTGCGGCAAGGAGAGGAAAGCCGCCCGCGGGGCGGAACGTCGCTTCGCCTTTCTCATCAAAGAAGATTTCGGGATGGACGTCAAGAGCAGCGTGCGTATCCGCCATGTGCAGGATGACGACCTCGCGCGGGTTCGAGGGTGAAGTGGTTCCGGCGGACATGGAGGAGGGAAGGAGCAAAAAAAGGGCCACGGTGAACGATGAGAGGCGAAGCGTCATGATGTTGATAATCTCCTTAATATGCATATGACGATCTAGTGATGATGTCGTTCGGCAAAAGGTGCGACGGTCGTGTCAACCTGCGGGGCGAGTGCCTTCGCGGCAAAACATTGGCACGAGTGGCGGGGCAGGAACGCGTGTCGAGTTCGTCGACACACGTTGAGTCGCGGACGACAAACCTCACTGCGCCACCGTGGGGGCCTTCGTCGTTCGTGACGCCGGAGTGGCCAACAGAGCCCTGGCCTTCTCTTCCATCCGCTCCCGGCTGATCAGACCGGGAACACTCTCCATCAGCGTACCGTCGCGTCCGATGTAGAACGTCGTCGGGAGGGCATGGATCCCGCCGTAGGCGCGTGCGACGTTCCAGTCCCCCGTCACGACGGTGTAGTTGATGCCCATTTCACGCGCAAACGCGGCGACATCCTCGCGCCCTGACTGATCCATGGACACGCCGACGATCCGCAACCCCTCGGGTCCGTACTTTTTCTGCAGGTCGATGAACCATGGAATCTCGTGGCGGCACGGCGGACACCACGTCGCCCAGAAGTTGAGGACCACGGCCTTTCCACGCAAATCGGACAATCTGACGGTTTTGCCGTCGAGATCCTTCAAAGTG
>JANMSA010000390.1:0-4232 GCA_031388865.1 Acidobacteriota bacterium
CGGGTGATCCGCGCCGGCAAGACCTATGACCCGGTCATCTGGAAGGCGTGGACAGCCGAGGGAATCGCGACGGCGATCCCGGGTGCGGCGGAGTTCCTCGCGCACGCGAAGAGCCGCGGAGTGACCGTCTTCTACGTCACCAATCGCGATGAGGACGAACGCGCCGGTACGCTCCGCAATCTGCAGAACCTCGGCTTTCCGTTCGAGAGCGGTGTGGAGACACTGCTGCTGCGCGCGAACGGTGTGAGCGACAAGTCGGGCAGACGCATGCAGGTCGCGGATCGCTACCGGGTGCTCCTCGTCGCGGGCGACGACCTGTACGACTTCGCGAACGCACGTTCCGCGTCGTGGCAGCAGCGTCTCTACACCGCTTTCGAAAGGAAAGCCGAGGTTCTGCAGATTGCGTAGCGTGCCGGCGCGTTCGTCCTCATCGCGATTGGTGACGTAGAAGACGGTCACGCCGCGGCTCTTCGCGTGCGCGAGGAACTCCGCCGCACCCGGGATCGCCGTCGCGATTCCCTCGGCTGTCCACGCCTTCCAGATGACCGGGTCATAGGTCTTGCCGGCGCGGATCACCCGAGCTTCGAAGGCGGTGTTGTCGAGCACCGTCTCGTCGACGTCGACGATTACCGCCGGAGGCTGCGACGAATCGTCGTTCGTGTCCTCGGAGGCACCAACGCGTGAGCGATCGGCCAGGGCCTCGTCGAGTGCGTGGGTTGCGGCGGCGAACGTGCCGATCGCAGCGGCGCGATACTCGGCGGAGCTCTGGACATAGAGCGTGGCGTTGAGGATGGAGTGCCCGGGGTTGACCGCCGGCATTGCCGTGGCCGGGGTGGCAATCGGTGAGGGCGCCGGCGTTGTCGCCGTGCAGGCTGCGAGCAAAAGGAAGAGCAGGGGCGCGAGTCGTCGCATGGCAATCCTCCGTAAAGCAAAACGGCCACCCGTTGCCGGGTGGCCGTGCGTTTTCACGATTTGGTGAAGACTAGAAGGTGACGCGGAACCCGACGCGAGCCTGCCAGCGCGACCGGAGGTCGGCTGTGCTGAACTGCGCGCCCGGGAGCGTGCGGTCCCTGCCAGCTTCACGATAGATCGGCTTGCCGCTGGCGGCATCGATTCCCTGGAAGGCCACGGGCGAGAAGTTCTGGAAGGGAACGGACCTGACGACGCCGGCTTCCGAATCGAACATCGACAGTGCGTTCAGCATGTCGAAGGTGATGTTCGCGCGGGCTTCGCGGAAGGCGGGGAGACCGAGCTCGTAGTGGAAATCGAGCTGACGGGTCCACGGCTCGAACGACTCGTAGCGATCGAGGATCCGACCCGAGTTTGGATCGATCTTCGCCGACGCGAGGAAGGCGTCCCAGCGGGCCTGACCGTTGGCGATCGGGTTGATGACAGCGGGAGTGGCGCCGGTGGTGACGCCGCACGGCGAAGCCGCCGTGGGGGCGGTAGCGGTCGTGGGGCAGAGGATCACGCCGTTGCCTGGGATGAACAGGAGGTCGTTCGAACCCGAGCCGTCGCCGTTGATGTCATTGCCGAAGAGCAGCGAGTAAGGACGGCCGGACTGGGCGTTGTAATAGAAGCCGAGGGAGTGGTTCAAAAAGCCGGTCTGGACGTTGAACGTCGTTGCAAAGTTCAAGCGGTGCTTCGTCTCGTACTGCGAACGCGAAAGCTCAGGGTTGAAGATGTCTTTGGTGTGGTGGAAGTTGTACTGCGAGCTCGCAGTCGACGAACCGCCGTCGAACGCCGACTTTGCATCCTGGTTGGCGTAGGTCGCGGACATCGTGAAGTTGCGGCCGAAGTTCTTGTTCAGCTGGAGCGAATAGACGCTCTGCTCGCCTTCGTCGGTGTTGGTGAGCAGATGTGCGTTGGAGATGACCGTGCTCTTGTTCGCGTAACGCGGACGCCCGTCGAGAGCAAGCGTGCCGCTCTCCACCTTGTTGGCGTTGGTGTAGTAGACGTCTTCGAGGTTCTTCGAATAGATACCTTCGAGGGTGGCCTTCACGCCGAAGAAGAGCTCGCGGTCATAGCCGAGGGTGGCGCGCATGATGCGCGGGAGCTGGAAATCCGGATCGGTGATTGCCACCTGGAACGCGCTGCCACCAGCGGGGAAGTTGGTCGGCTGGTTGCGAGGGTCGGTCACGAACGTCGGGGTGCAGGACGTGGCCGGGTTTGAGGTCCTGTTGCAGGTACGCGTGATCTGCTCGACACCCGTGCCGGCGAAGGCGTTGGAGATCCAGACGTACGGCGTGCGGCCGGCGAAGACGCCGACGCCACCGCGGAGTTGCTGCGTACCGCCGAAGGTCGGCTGCCAGTTGAAGCCGATCCGGGGGGAGAAGACCGCTTCTTCAGAACCGACAGCATCCGTGCGGAAGCCGATGGCCGTGTCCACGATCGGGTTGTAGGTCGGAGTGTCTTTGTAGCGGGGAAGATCGGCGCGGATCCCCATCGTCAGCGACAGGCTGGGAAGCATGCGCCACTGGTCGCTGACGTAGAAGCCGTACTGCGCGACGTCGAACTTGGCCGGGCGGAGCGGATCGGCACCCGTGGCGACCGTGATCTGGTAGTCGCGCGGAGTGGCGTTCTCGAAGTCGGCGATGGTCGGGAAGTAGTAGTAGCCGAACGCTTCGGACTGAAAAAGGTTCTTGAACCCGAACAGCTCGTTGTGCGTCCCGACGGTCAGGGTGTGGTTCCCCCAGAGCGCCGTGAAGTCGTCGGTGATCTCGAGGATGTCCTGGTCGAGCGCGTTCGCGGCGGAGAACCGCTCCGTGCCGAGGAGGACCTCGCCGTTCCGTTGTCCCGTGCCACCGATCTCGATGGTGGGGAACTCAGTCGGAACGGCGCGCTTTTCGCGGATGGTCTGCAGCCCCACGCGGGCCTCGTTGTAGGCGTACGCGCTGAACACAGTATTGAGCTGGGCGACCGTGGAGTTCGTCTCGCTCGCGAAGTTGTAGATTGAGCTCGCGAAGCGGAAACGCGTGGAAAAGCGGTCGGAGACGACGTCACGGCCGGCGTCGACGTAATTGTGGCGAAGGGTGAGCTGGTTCGCGGAGCCGGCGTTCACGTCGAAACGGAGGAACAGGTTGTCGCTGCTTTTCCCTTCGCTGAAATCGCCGAGCGTTCCAGGGTCGTAGCCGTACTTGGAGATGGCGATGGCTTTGGCCTGCTGAGCAAGAGTGGCGACGCTCGCGTTGACGCCGAAGACCCCGGCCGGATCGGCCGAGACTCCATTCGGCTCCGCGCGCTCGTTCCGCTCACCGGTCACGAAGAAGAAGAGGCGGTCGCGGAGAATGCGTCCCCCGAGGCGGCCACCGTATTGTTCGGCGTCGAACTCGCGGACTGGATTGTTGGACGGTCCATCTCCGAGGAAGGACTTGTCGCGGTTCGAGTAGAACAGCGAGCCGTTGAAGTCGTTGGTTCCCGAGCGGGTGACCGCATTGACGCCTCCGCCCGTGAAACCGCCCTGGCGGACGTCGTAGGGCGAGACCACCATCTGGATTTCCTGGATGGCTTCGATCGTGATCGGAGGCGCGTCGGCCTGGCCACCCGGCGTGCCGGTGTCGGCCAGTCCGAAGAGGTCGTTATTGACCGCGCCGTCGATCTGGATGCTGTTGTAGCGGTTGTTCTTCCCCGCGACAGTCATGCGGGTGGCCGAGGCATCCGCCGCGTCGACCATGAAGTACGGATTGGTACGCGCGAAGTCCTGGATGCTGCGATTGACGGTGGGAAGGTTCTCGATCTGCTCTTCCGAGACGGCCGTTGCCGCACCGGTGCGGTTCGGGTTGATGACGTCATCGGTCGAGGCGGTGACGGTGATCGTCTCCGAGACCGCGGTCATGGACAGGCCGACGGGGACTTCCGCCGTACTGCCGAGGTTCACGTTGACGTTGGTGGTCTCAAAGGTCCTGAATCCTTCGAGATTCGCCTTCACGCGGTAGGGGCCGCCGACACGCACGTTCGGAATCGTGAAGCGCCCGTTGGCGCCGCTCACGGTGTCGTAACGGGTACCGGTTGGGACATGGACGGCTTCCACCGTCACTCCGGGCAACGCCTCGCCTGCGGCGGTCACGGTTCCGGCGATGTTGCCGGTCGTTACCTGAGCGAATGCGGCCGGCGCGATGGCCAGCAAGCCCACAATCATCAAAGACAGCAGACGACGGGGTGAGAACATGAATCCTCCTGATGATGATGACAACTACGAAATAAGCGCGCGACGCACCTCGGCCGCGCAAAAA
>JANMSA010000397.1:0-2349 GCA_031388865.1 Acidobacteriota bacterium
CCGAAGTCCAGCAGCTTCGCGCCACCCTTCGAGAGCATGACGTTCCCCGGCTTGAGGTCGCGGTGAACGATTCCCTGCTTGTGCGCGCGGTCGAGTGCGGTGGCCATTTGCGCACCGATCCGCAGGACCTGGTCGGGCGGCAGTGGTCCCTTCTGAAGGCGCTCCGCCAACGACTCGCCCTGCAGGAGCTCCATCACCAGGAAGTGATTCCCCTCGTGCTCGCCGACGTCGAACAGCGTGCAGATGTTCGGATGATTGAGCGAGGAGATGGCCTTCGCCTCCCGCTCGAAGCGCGCCTTCATCTGAGGATTCGACGCAAAGCCGGGCGGGAGAATCTTGACCGCGACCTCGCGATCCAGCCGCGTGTCTTTCGCTCGCCACACCTCCCCCATGCCACCGGCGCCGATCGGCGCAGAGAGCTCGTATGGACCGAGGCGTGTGCCTGAACCAGGAGTCATGTTTCTTGAGGGGAACCCGCGGGGATTGTCGCACGAAGCCGGGCCTGAGCGACCGCTGGCCACGGGACCGCTTTCGGCGTCTGCGATAATGCGCTCGCTCCTGCGCCATGAAAATTGAAACTGGTCTCCATCTCGGCCCTTATGAGATCGTCTCAGCCATCGGGGCCGGTGGCATGGGTGAGGTCTACAAAGCGCGTGACACGCGCCTCGACCGCAGCGTGGCCATCAAGGTCCTTCCCTCACATCTCTCTTCCAGCCCCCAGCTTCGCGAGCGTTTCGATCGTGAGGCGCGCGCGATCTCCTCGCTCAACCATCCGAACATCTGCACCCTTCACGACGTCGGCCATCAGGAGGGGATCGATTACCTGGTGATGGAGTTGCTGGAGGGGGAAACGCTTGCGGAGCGGCTGACCCGAGGTCCTCTTCCGCTGACCGACGTTCTGAAGTACGGCGCGCAGATCGCGGACGGCCTGGCCAGAGCCCATCGCCAGGGCATCACCCATCGCGATCTGAAGCCGGGCAACATCATGCTCACCAAGTCGGGCGCGAAGCTGCTCGACTTCGGTCTGGCCAGAGTGGCCCCTGTGACGATTCTGGCCGACGCACTAACGGAGCAGCAGAAACCGCTGACTGCCGAGGGAACGATTCTCGGGACCTTCCAGTACATGGCGCCCGAGCAGATCGAAGGGCTGGAAGCCGACGCGCGAACCGACATCTTCGCGTTCGGCGCAGTGCTCTACGAGATGACCACCGGCAGACGGGCGTTCGAGGGGAAAACGAAAACCAGTCTGATCGCGGCTATCGTCGATCGCGATCCGCCCTCCATCGCCACGATGCTGCCGTCCACACCGCCGGCGCTGGAACAAGTCATCAGAACGTGCCTGGCCAAGGATCCCGATGATCGCTGGCAGAGTGTGCACGACATCCAACTCCAGCTGCGCGCGGTGGCCGAGCAAAGCTTGCGGCCTGATCTCGCGACCTCGCCTCAGAGAAGGCGTACATCGGAACGCGTCGCGTGGATCGTGGCGGCGCTGGCCCTGGCGGCGGTAGTGACTCTGTTCCTCGCGACGCGCGGCTCCCGCGGACCGGCACCCCGAACGTTCTACGCCTCCGTCGCTCCGCCGCCGAACGCGGCCTTTCTGCTTGGCGGTCCCCACGCGGGCTCGATCAGCATCTCGCCTGATAGCCGCTACATGACCTTCATTGCGCCTGGCAATGATGGCGTCGCACTCCTCTGGATTCGTGATTTCGTATCGAGAGAAGTTCGTGCTCTGATCGGCACGGAAAGAGCGGAGTATCCGTTCTGTCGCCCGACAGTCGTCAGATCGGCTTCTTCATGAATCAGAAACTGAAGACGATCTCGGTGAACGGCGGCGCATCCGTGGATGTCTGCGATGTCCGAGAGCCGCGGGGAGGATCGTGGGGGCGCGACGATGTCATCCTTTTCACCCCTCACTGGCGCGATCCCATCTACAGAGTTCCGGTCGCCGGAGGGAAGCCGGCGCCCCTGACCAAACTCGACAGCTCGCGCAACGAGACGACGCACCGCTGGCCGTTCTCCCTCCCGGATGGCAGGCACTTTCTCTTTTTTGCAGGAAGCCACACGTCGGAGAGTACGAGTGGCGACAACGCCGTCTACATCGGGTCGATGGACGGCAGCCCGGCGCGCCTGCTTCTCCGGGCCCGCTCGAACGTCACCTACGCAGCGGGACACCTCCTCTTTCTGCGTGAGCAGCAGCTCGTGGCCCAGAAATTCGACCTCGAGTCTCTGCAACTCGTGGGCGAACCGATGCAGATCAGGCGGGACTTTGTCTCGCTGCCTCCACCCTGATAGACCAGCAGGTCGTCGGAAGCCGCAAAGACAGCCTGAAAGAAGCCCTTTTCGTACCGG
>JANMSA010000414.1:0-1745 GCA_031388865.1 Acidobacteriota bacterium
AAGAGCTCGTGCTGCTGCACGCGGAGGTTGCGGCGTTGCGCGCGACGATCGAGGAGAGAATGCCGAAGCCCGATACACCTCCGCAGTGATCCGCGGCGCTCCCGCACGCGCCGCCTCCAGCGCAACATCCGCTTCACGCATTTGCGCGCTGCCTGAAGAAGCTACGCCAGGTCGAACAGCAGAAACTCCGCGGAGCCGTTCGCGACGATGACCAGTGCGCGCTCGTCCTCGATGGCGGCGCCATCGCCGCGGTCGAGCGGAACGCCGTTCACGGTGACGCCGCCGCGGGCGACCTGAATCCACGCGCCCCGTCCGACGGCCAGCTCGTGCTCCACGCGTTCTCCGTCTTCGAGGATTGACGAGTAGAGACGTGCATCCTGGTGAATGTTCACCGCGCCGGACTCTCCGCCGGGAGCGACCACGAGTCGGAGTCTGCCTCGCCGATCGTCATCCGGGAACAGCCGCTGCTCGTAACCGGGCGTGATCCCGGCGCGCTCCGGCAGCAGCCAGATCTGGAAGAAATGGACCGGCTCCTCCTGGGAGCCATTGAACTCGCTGTGCACGACGCCGCTGCCCGCGCTCATGCGCTGCACCTCGCCGCGTCGCAGCACGCCCTCGCCGCCGGTGCTGTCTTTATGCGCCAGCGCTCCGCTCGTGACGATGGAGACGATCTCCATGTCCGCGTGCTGGTGTGCGCCGAAGCCTCGGCCAGGCGCGACTTCGTCTTCGTTGATGACTCGCAGGCTTCGAAAGCCCATCTGTTTCGGGTCGTGGTAGTTGGCGAAGGAGAAGGTATGGTGCGAAGTGAGCCAGCCATGCCGGCCCACTCCGCGCTCCTCGGACTTGCGGATGTCGATCATTGGATCTCCGTTCAGGCCTGCTGGACCGCCTGCACTTCCACTTCGATCTTCAATTCGTTGGCGACCAGGATGCCGCCCGTCTCGAGCGCCTGATTCCACTTCAGGCCCCACTCCCTGCGATCGATGGAGCCCGTGACTCGGACGCCGGCTCGCGTGCCGCCCCATGGATCCTTTCCAGTCCCCTCGTACTGGCAGTCGAGCGTCACCTCCATCGTAGTGCCGCGGATGGTGAGATCGCCTATCGTGCGGAAGCGGTCCCCTTCTTTCCGCGCCGCGCCTTCCACTCGCTTGCTTCGGAAGGTGATGGTGGGATGGCTCTCCACGTCGAGGAAGTCCGCCGATCGGAGATGAGCGTCGCGGTCGCCCGAGCCTGTGTCGATGCTGGCCGCACCGATCTCGACATCCACGCGTGCATGGTTCGCATCCTGCCCGCCGACCGTGATCGTCCCCTTCACGTCTTTGAAACGCCCGCGGACGGTGGTGAACATCATGTGTTTGACCGCGAACTCGACGCTGCTGTGGGCCGCATCGATCTGCCAGCTGGTTGCCTCGACTGAGGATGTTGTGGTCATCAGAGTCTCCTTGTGTCGTCGGTAACGGGCGACTGGGGAGATGTATTCCTTATCACGACTAACGTGGCGCGGAGCAAGTCTGCAGGTCTTCGAGTCTTCAAGTCTTCAAGTCTTCAAGTCTTCGAGTCTTCAAGTCTTCGAGTCTTCAAGTCTTCAAGTCTTCAAGTCTTCGAGGAGGTCTAAAGGTCTCAGAGCCTGAAAGTCGCAGAGATCGTGGCCCATGCTCCTTGAGACTTTGCGCCTTTGAGACTTTGAAACTCCCCTTGAAGACTCGAAGACTCGAAGTACTCGACCACCATCAGATCGCGTTCAC
>JANMSA010000459.1:0-1628 GCA_031388865.1 Acidobacteriota bacterium
CGGAGACCGAACGGGAGATCCCGAAATCCATGATCAGCGCGCAATCGTCGCCGTCGATCATGATGTTCTCGGGCTTCAGATCTCGATGTACGACGCCCGCCTGGTGCGCGGCCTGCAGACCCGTGGCGATCTGCCGGCCCAGCCGCAACGCCCGCGCGACAGGCATCGGCCCCGTTTCGCGCAGAATCGCGGCGAGATCCCGTCCGTCCACGAACGGCATCGTGAGATACTTGATGCCGTCGATTTCACCCAGATCGTGGATGCGGACCACGTGGCGATGCGTGACCTGGCGCGCGAGCAGCAACTCGCGCTTGAACCGGCGCTCGACCTCCTGGGCCGCGTACGGATCCGCCGTCACTTCCGGCCGGATGACTTTCAACGCCACCGCGACGCTGAGCTCTTCATCCCACGCCTGGTAGACCACCCCCATACCCCCCGCGCCGAGGACACGCAGGATTCGGTACCGCGCGCCGAACGGGGTACCAGGCTCGAGCGGCCCAGCACTTTGACGGCTGCTGCCGGTGCCTACCGCAGCCGTGCCCATGATGGTGGGTGCGTCGTCAGAGGGGAGCGGAGGGAACGGAGCCCCCATGACGGTCTGAGCGTCAGGGCCCTGTTCCGGAGGCAAAGGCGTACGCGCCACCGTCGGAGCATCCGGCGACGGTGCCGGCGTCATCGTTGCGGCGGCGGCCGGCTTGACGTCAGGCCGGGCCATAGCCGACTGACACGACGGGCACCGTCCACCGGACTCAGACGATTCAGCGCCGCACTGTGGGCAAACCATGAGCTCGAGAAAGGACACGGGACCGCGCGGCGTCGCAGCGCATTCGCGTTCATTATGCGCCGAAACTCCGCAAGCGCGTGCGGCGTTTACAACGAGGAGGCAGCCGAAACCCGGTGCGAAGCCGCCGCTCGGCGCTGGAACGCCGCAGGTTACTTCAATAGGATGAATTGCGTAATCACGACGAAAGTGTCATTGAATAATGATGCGGCCCGTCCACATATTGACCGCTTGAGTGGTGAGCGGAGGGTTGTCGTGGTCGTGGAAACCGCAGGTGCGGACGACCACCATGTTGAGGGTTTCCTGACTCACGCCGGGATTCAACACACCGACGCGGTTGATGCCGCCGCAGCCTTCGGCATCGTGCTCGGGATGCGGATCCGACGCCATGTCGTGACGGCGCGAGTCTTTATTGACGAACAGCACGCGCGTTCCGGGGGAGACGGTGATCTGTTTGGGGCTCACCCCGATCGACGTGATGGTGAACGTATTCGGGTTTGCAGGCGTGGTCGGGTCCGCCGGGCCTGTCGGAGTACTGGACGAGGAGCCGCCGCAGGACGCGACGAGCAAACAGAAGAAGAGCACGAGAATTGCCATTCAGTGGACATTATTGCATCGACGGCGAGATGCTGCCACGCGGGTCCGGCTGAAGCCGGACGCTACTGAATCACTATCCGCCCCATCAGCGCCCCGCCATCATCCGCGAGCCAAGCATCACACTGCGCTCCTGGTTCAGAAAAACTTGCGCGACATGTTGAAGCCGATGTACCACGCGTCGTTCGAGAAGCCGCCGCGCGCGACCTGCCCCAGCGTCGTGCCGATGCCGTTCGACACGTTGATCTGGAAC
>JANMSA010000417.1:0-2765 GCA_031388865.1 Acidobacteriota bacterium
CGTAGCCGGCGAAGCGCCCTTGAGCACGTAGTGCGCTTCGTCGAAAAAGTCGGCTGAGTACTCGGGATAGGAAGGCATCGGCTTGAATCCGGGGAACGGTGCAAAGACGGTGGAGGTCCACTCCCAGCCGTTGCCGACCAGATCGTAGATGCCGAGTGCGTTCGGAGCGTAGGAGCCGGCGGCGACGGGCTCGAAATGCCGAAAATCAAAGTTGCCGTCGAGGTCATCAGCGTCTTCACCGCGCGCTCGTTCATACTCGGCTTCGGTGGGCAGACGCGCATCCTTCCAACGCGCGTATGCGGCGGCCTCGTCGTGTGTGACGTATACCGGGGCGTCCAGCATCAGCGGCATCAGCGCGAACATCCCTCGCCAGCGCCACCCGTCCTCGACGCGAGTCCAGAAGTGCGGTGCGGCGGCGCCCGTATCGTTCATGAAGTCGAGGTACGCACCGTTGGTGACGTTGTGCACCTGAATGGAGAACGGCTCGACGTCGACACGCAGCGCCGGAAACTCGTTATCCCACCCGAAGGTGCCCGGCTCGCCGCCCAGCAGGACCTGTCCCGCGGGAACGGTCTTGTACTCTCCGAGTCCTCGAGGCGTCGAAGGAGTCGGCGGGATACTCGAAGAGCCGCCCTCATTCAACGACCGGGAGACCCCAGGACTGGTCTTCTTCCCATAAGGCAGCTCATGCAGCATGTACAGCAGTGTTTCCTGATGCATGTGCTCATGCTCGAGGATCGTGAACGTGGCCTCGTCATCCGCG
Source organism: Acidobacteriota bacterium (assembly GCA_031388865.1). Classification (GTDB taxonomy): domain Bacteria; phylum Acidobacteriota; class Thermoanaerobaculia; order Gp7-AA8; family Gp7-AA8; genus QHVT01. The sequence goes on from JANMSA010000417.1 coordinate 764, forward strand.
ACGATCGTCTCCTCAATCAGCGCGTCCGCGGCGTCGGCATACGCGTGCACTTCGTCCCGCGATGGCCACACTTCCGACGGGCTGGCGATCGCCGTCTCATCCTCGGGATCGATCCCGCGCGCAAACAGCACCTCCAGTCGCGCGTCGATTCCTGCACGCCCATAGGTCCTCTTCACGAGTGTGTTGACACAGAACGCGGGTAGATGCCCTTCATAGAAAACGATCGGATTCCGCAACGTGATCGGCCGGTCGTAGTACGCCTCCGGCGCGACCAGGTCGAAGATCAGCCGGGTGCGTTTTCGCGCACGTCGATACCACGCGATCAGCTCCTCGCGTGTCACCTCGCCGTCGAATGCGGTGTGGCGCATGGGCGCCAATTCTAGCGACATCGCCCCTCCCACGTGACTCGTGTGGTGTGTCGCAGATAGCCAGGCGTGCTGCCAGCACGCTGAAGGCCTCGCTCAGCGTCACGTCAGGAAGGACGGACGCGGACAGATCGGCGAGCGTGTCGATGAGGACAGCTCCATCACTTTGCTCCATCCACGGCGATCCCCGCCGTCCACAGCGCGATGTCTTCGCTGGACAAGCGGCCGTCTGCGACGCGCGCGTCGGCGTAGCCCCAGTCGCCGATGTCTTTCAGATACTGCTGCCTGGAGATGATGGTCCCATTGCAGATCTTCTGAGCTCCGTTCCCCGCGCGCGTCTCGTCAGTCATGCGGCTGGCCAGTTCGTCCATGACCCATGACGGAACCTTGTCCCGGTCGCTGGGGTAGATGAATCCGAACAGGACCAGATGCGCGTACAGCGCGCGCCAGTACGCGCCGAACCGCTCCAGCATGCGCTGCCAGTCGAGCCGGTCGCCGACGGCACGGATGACATGGGCGACGTCCGCGCCATCGAAGCGCTCCCGCTCCATGATCAAGCCCTTCGACCAGATCATCTCTTCCGCCGGAATCAGCTCGGTGTCCACGCCGAACACCTGGTCCTTCACCGCGTACTCGAACCAGCGGTCATCCACCAGGGCCACGCCGTTGCCAGCGCCGTAAATGAGGTCCACGAAATCCTCGCCGTGATACGCCTTGCCCAGCCAGTGCGGAAACATCAGTGAGGAGTGGTATCCGGCCACCTCAAAGGCCGCTGCCGCCCGTTGGAAGTCGCCGCGGCGGATGAATACGTCGAAGTCCTTGGTATGCCGCTGGATGCCTGTGTAGCGCGCATACGCGTACGCGCCTCCTACGAGGTGAGGGACGTCCGCCTCTTTGAGAATGGCGAGTGCGTGCCGATAGAAACGAAGAGTCGCCTCACTGAGGAAGCCGTCGGCAATTGCAGCCATTTCATCGGCGAAATTGCAGCTTCTATGCCGCGGAAGGGCTCGCCATTCGCGCGGAGAGATATCCCACCGAGGGTCGCCGTTTCAGTCCCTACAAATCGCGAGTCGTCAGAAGGTGACAGGGCCCGCGTTCAGTCGGTGAGCATCGATGCTCCGAGTTGGCGGCAGCGATCAGGCGCCCCGGTCCGCCGCGAAGCGTGCTTCGACTACGGTTAGGGCCGGGAAGAAACCAGCAGGTCAGTCCTCCTGCGTGCCACGCGTTCCTCGTGTTGTCATTGAGGCCGCGTCCGGAAGAAGACGTCGTAGTACGGTCGCGTCCCGGCCGCAACAGAGTGAATCGAGGACTGGAACCGGAGTACGTTGCCGTTCGGATCGCGCCGGTTGAGTTCATGGTACCGGGTTTCAAGCGCACGGATGCCTGCACTCGCTAACGGCTGCAACTCCGACGTTTCGGATCTTCCGTCGTGGTTTGAGTCCGTCCACAGAATCAGCGCCTGCCAGGCCGGATCGCCTTGATCGATGACCGCGTCGCCGTTCGCGTCGTATTGTTGTAGGGCTATGAACCCGTTGATGGCGGCGGTTCCATCCGGCATCAAGGTCTGTTCACCGAAGAGCTCGCGGGCACCGTCGATCGTTCCATTGCCGTCAAGGTCGATGGCAATGAACGCGAGC
>JANMSA010000499.1:0-10055 GCA_031388865.1 Acidobacteriota bacterium
CTCGAAGACCGTATGACTTGAAGACTCAAAGACTCGGATGAGCCGCTACCTCCGCCAGACGACACTTCCCGAATTCGGCGCGGCCGGCCAGGAGAAGCTGCGCACATCGTCGGTTCTGATCGTCGGCGCGGGCGGGCTCGGGTCTCCGTCATCGATCTATCTGGCCGCTGCGGGGGTAGGGCGCATCGGGCTCGTGGATTTTGACCGTGTCGACGAGACGAACCTGCACCGTCAGATCCTCTACGGCACGTCCGATGTAGGACGTCCGAAGCTCGAAGCAGCGCGCGAGCGGCTGAGCGATCTGAATCCTGAGGTCGCTGTCGAGACGTACCCCTCGCGGCTCACCTCGGAGAACGCGCTGGAGATCCTCACCGGCTACGATGTCGTTCTCGACGGCACGGACAACTTTGCGACGCGCTACCTCGTCAATGACGCGTGTACGCTGCTCGGCAAGCCGAATGTGTACGGATCGGTGTTCCGCTTCGACGGGCAGGTTTCTGTGTTTTCCACCCGTGACGCGCCGTGCTACCGCTGCCTCTACCCTGAGCCTCCACCGCCGCACCTGGCACCGTCCTGTGCCGAGGGGGGCGTGCTGGGAGTCCTGCCGGGGATCATCGGGACGCTGCAGGCGACCGAGGCGATCAAGATTCTGACCGGAATTGGCGAAACGTTGGCGGGCCGTCTGCTACTGTTCGACGCATTGCGGATGACGTTCCGCACGATGAAACTGCGCCGGCGTTGCGACGAGCACGCCCAAGTCACGAAACTGATCGACTACGAGGAGCTCTGCAACGCCGTGACTACGAAGGACATCACCCCCACCGAGTTGTCGCAGAAGATCGCCGGCGGCGCCGACGTCGTACTCATCGACGTTCGCGAGCCGCATGAGTGGAGCGCCGGGCACCTCGAAGGGGCCACGCATATCCCCATGAATCAGGTACCGCAGCGCCTCGCAGAGATCCCTCAGGAGCGTGACGTAGTGATGATCTGCCGCTCCGGCGGTCGCAGCGCTCACGTGCAGGAGCACCTGCTGCAGAACGCGGGCTACACACGCGTGAAGAATCTCGTGGGCGGAATGCAGCGCTGGGCGCGCGAGGTCGACGGGAGCATTCGCGTCGTCTGATCCTCTCGAAAGAGCTCTCAGCTCTCAGCTCTGAGAGCTCTCAGCTCTCAGCTCGCAGCTCGCAGGAGATGAGTCAAAGTCAAAACCGGAAAGCGCGTTCCCCTTCAGGATGCGAGCTGAAGTTTGAGGGAGAGCCGGGCCCCGCGTGCCTCATCTCCTGCGAGCTGAGAGCTGAGAGCTGATTGGAGTTACTTCGCGGCCACAGTCTCAGCCAGCCTGCGTCCGAACAACACCACGACGGACCTCCCCAGCGCCGGACCTTTCGTCGAGCCGTCGATGACGGCGATGCCACAATCGGAGTAGCCGCCGCCGAGAATGTTCTCCCGGTGGCCGGGCGATTCCATCCAGGTCTCGACGAGGAGCTGCGTTGTCTCGAAACCGTGGGCGAGGTTCTCTGCGGCCATCGAGTATTTGTAGTCGGCGGTCGACAGCCATACGAAGGGTGAAGTGCCTTCCGGAGACTGATGACTCCACCAGCCCCCGTCGGCCATCTCCTGCATCCGCCCCTCCGCCGCACGGGTGAGCTTCGAGTCCAGACGCAACGGCAAAAGCCCGGCCTGGGCGCGGTACTCGTTCATCAAGGTGGCGACGTTCTCCGGAGTGATCTCGGCGGAGGAGAAGTCCTCAGCCGAGGCGGCTGTGACGCAGGCGAAAAGGAAAGCGAGCAGCAGAGATTTCATTGGGCACCATCAGGCCGCACGCGCAGAAAGAATGTGCATGCCTTGCCGGTCTTGGATTCAACCCATACGGAACCGCTGTGCGCGACTGCGAACTCGCGGCACTTGAAGAGTCCCCGGCCTGTGCGGTTGTTCCCGATGGGGTTCCAGGCGAACGACGGCTCGAAGATCGACTGGCGGAGCTCTTCCGGGACCACCGGGCCGTTGTCCATGACGAAGAACAGCAGCAGCGGCTTGGCTTTGTGCTCCATCCAGCGGACGCCGATGACCACCTGCCCGCTTGCCGGAACGTAGTGCAGTGCGTTCTCCATCAGGATGGCCAGCGCGTCGGCGAGCTGGTCATGGTCGGCAAGGCGCTCTTCCAGCTCCTGCACGTCCACGTCGAGGCGGATGCCTTTGAGATCGGCGTGCGCGCGGAAGCGTTCGGCGACCCGGCGTACGACCTCCGTCACCGTTGGCACTGGGCGCGCTCCAAATGAAGTCTCTTCCACCTCGGGCGCGAGCTCGAGCGAGGAGAGCACATGCTCCAGGGCTGAAACCGAGTCCGAAAGGAAGTGGTCGTTCCGCGAGCGGGCAGCCTCACTCAGCGACTCGCGGAGCCCGCGGAGCGGTCCGAATACGGTCTCTCGCACATAGGTGACGAACGACGCGTGCGCCTCGTTCATTGGATCGGTGTGGCGGAAGACGATCGCTGCGCCACTCGCGCCGCCGGACATCGGGACCAGCGTGAAGATGAAGTTGCGCGTGCCGATGCGCACTCCTGCGGTCGCGGGCGTGGACAGATCCCCGACTCGGATCCCGGCTCTCGCTTCAATAGCGGCGAGTTGCGAGAGCTCGTTCTGAGGAGCGTCGAAGAGTCTCTTCGCGTCGTCGCTGACGAACTTCACGCTGCGGTCGGGACCCAGGAGAAACGATGCACCACCGGCCGCGATGAGCAGATTGACGACGCTGGTGACCGCGGGCGACGCCGACTCGACGGGAAACTGAAAGACCGGGGCTTTCGGAAACGGGTCGGGTTCGGCCGCAGCTTCGACACGAGGCGCGAGCGCCTCAACCGCGCCCGAACGGCTGGCGCTCTCAGACTGCGCGGCAGGAACCTGAGCCGCACCGCTCTTGCGGCGGGGCTTGTCGCATTTGTCGCAGAGGATTCCCTCCCCAACCTCCCGCCCGCACATGAAACATTTCCGCGCCATACGATCTCCCAGGGACCGAGGATCTTACGTCAGGTGAGATAGAGTCTGCCCGATTTTGCACTGGCAGGAGTAGACCGAATGAAAAACATCGTCGTCATCGGCGGTGGGACGATGGGAAACGGAATCGCTCATACCGCCGCGGCGAGCGGTTTCGACGTGACCCTCCTCGACGTCAGCGAAGCGATCCTGCAGCGTTCCGTCGCGACCATCACCACCAATCTGCAGCGGGGAGTCGACAAGGGAAAGATGTCCGCCGGGGAGCGCGACGCGGTTCTCGGCCGCATCCACACGGACACGAACTACGAATCCATCGGCGACGCTGACATCGTCATCGAGGCCATCGTTGAGAGCCTCGACGCGAAGACGCAGCTCTTTGCACAGCTCGATCAGGGGACCCGGGCGGACTGCATTCTGGCGTCGAATACCTCCTCGATCTCCATCACCAGAATCGCGGCAGCGACGAAACGTCCGGACAAAGTCATCGGCATGCACTTCATGAATCCCGTTCCGGTGATGACTCTCGTGGAAGTCATCCGCGGGATCGCTACGTCCGACGAGACCTGGCAGAAGGTCGAAGAGCTCTCCAGGCGCATGGGCAAGACCCCCATCGAAGTGAATGACTACCCCGGATTCATCTCCAACCGCGTGCTCATGCCGATGATCAACGAGGCCATCTTCACGCTTTACGAGGGAGTCGCCACCCGCGAGTCCATCGACGGAATCATGAAGCTGGGCATGAACCACCCCATGGGTCCGCTGACCCTCGCGGACTTCATCGGGCTCGATGTCTGCCTGGCGATCCTGCGCGTTCTCGAGCAGGGCTTTGGCGACCCCAAGTACCGCCCCTGCCCCCTTCTCGTGAAGATGGTGGATGCGGGCTGGCTGGGAAGAAAGAGCGGACGTGGCTTCTACGAGTACGGCGTTTCTTAGCTCGCAGCTCTCAGCTCCCAGCTCTCAGGAGAGAAACCCTGCAAGCCTACCTGCTCGCAGTGCTTTCCATTACATCGCCGCTTTCGACTCATCTCCTGCGAGCTGCGAGCTGGGCTGCGAGCTACGTCGCGTGCTGGGATGACATCTCCGAATAATGCTGTTCTAATCCGCGCCCATCACCATGCTTTGTCAGACCTGCAGCGCGTACAACGACAACGAGCGAGAGTTCTGTTTTCGCTGCCAGAACAAGCTGCTCGTCCTCTCCGGTGTCAACTCCTTCGAGGACGATGACCTCGACGAGTACGAGGATGAGGAGGACCTCTCCCTCGACGAGCACCTGCTGGAGCGCGTCTCTGCGCTGGAGGAGATCGTCAAGCGCTCCTCCGAGACCATCCGGTCCCTCGTCGATGCCGTGCAGAAGCACGAGCGCGCGATCTTCATCAATCAAACCGGCCTGCTCTCCGTCAAAGAGATTCTGGAGAAGAAGAACCTCATCACCAGCGAGGAAGTGGTGGAGCTGTGGGAAGGGAAGATGGGCGAGCAGATGCTCGCTCTGGAGAAGAAACAGCGGTTTACCGAGCGCAAGGACCGCATGGTCTCGCTGTTCCGCGGCGACAAGCGCGAGCGCTTCCTCCTGCTCGTTGCCGATTCCGAGGCCGCCTTCGACGGGTTCGATCCCGACCGCGGGATGAAGCATCTGGAGGAAGCCTTCCGCCTCGATCGCGACAACTACGAACTCTCGTTCTTCCTCGGCGAGATGTTCTTCAATGACGGCAATCTCGACCGTGCCAGGTCGTATCTGGAGCGCACTCTGGAAGTGCAACCGGATCATTTCGACGCGGCCGTCTTCTACGGCGTGCTGCTCCACGAACAGCAGGACCTGAAAGGCGCCGAACGCTGGCTGCGCCGCGCCATCCAGATCTCTCAGGAGTCGTTCCTTCCCTACTTCAGCCTCGGTGCAATCTACGCACGCAAGGGAAAGTTGCTCCGCGCGCAGAAGTTTCTCGAGAAAGCCATCCAGCTCGAGGCCATCCCTCAGGCCTACTTCCTCCTCGGCACGATCTTCTACGAGAAGGGTCAGCTGGATCGCGCGATCCGTTCGTTCCAGGCCGCTCTCAAGCTCGACCCCGACTACGAGGAAGCGATCTACCAGCTCGGGCTCTGCTACCTCGATCGCAACTGGAACCGCAAAGCCATCGAGTGCTTCCATGAGGCGCTGGAGCTCAATCCGAACAAGATGGAGTACCAGCAGGCCGTGAAGATCTACGAAGGGATCTCCGGCCACGTGCCTGTCGAAGGTCCTGCCGCACAGGCCATGACCGAGGCCGAGAAGCTGACCAGTGACGGCAAGTACAAGGAGGCGCTCGACCACTATCGCCGCGCCGAGAAGGTGGAGCCGGACAACGTCAACGTGCTCCTCCCTTACGCGCTCCTCTGCTCGCACCTGGACATGAATTCTGAAGCCGTCGCGGTCGCGCGGCGGATCCTGAAGCACCGGCCGGCGGAGGTGGTCGCGGCGGCGGCGTATACGACGCTCGTCGAGGCGCTGCGTGCCGAAGGCAACTTCAAGGAGGCGAACCACGTCCTCGAGGAAATGCTGCGCGACTACACCTCCAACTACGCGAAGTCGATCGCGTACTACGAGAAGGCGTACAACCTCGCGGAGATGGAAGAGAACCTCGACGAGGCTCTCGAGAGCGCGCAGCTCGCACTCCGTTACTCACCAAAAGAGCTCAAGCAGTTTCCGCTCGCGGCGCTGGGATGGGTGTACTTCAAGCGCCGGGACTTCAAGAGCGCCGTGGACTTCCTCACGCGCTCCGCCGACATCGGCCCCACGCCGACGAACCTCATGCACCTGGGGATGGCCCTGCTCGAGAGCGGAGAGAAGGATCGCGCGCGTCAGGTCTTCCGCCGCGCCAAGAGCTTCAAGACCAAGGGCGCCGGCCTCGAGGAGAAGATCCTCGAGCAGGTGCGTACGGCGACGAAGCTCATCGACCGCCTGCACCAGCGGCGCCGCAAAGTCGTCAAGGGGTAGCGGCGCTGTTGTCGGTGGTCCGTTGTTGGTGATCAGTTGTCAGTTGTCAGTTGTCTGAGCCTTAGCGCGAAACCGGCGGACTCCAGCCGAGGTCCTTGTGGCGATATGTCTGAGCCGTGAGCCGTAGCTCGAAAAGGCCCAGACAACCGACAACTGACAACCGACAACAAAGCACAGTCAACCGACAACGGGCGCAGCCATCACACGCGCGTCAGCTTGGCAAACCGCGCGATGAATTTCTTGGTGCCCCAGCGCTCGAAATAGACGGAGAGCTTGGCGTCCGGACCCTTCCCCTCCATGGTGAGGATCGTTCCGATGCCGAACTGAGAGTGCTGGACGCGCTGCCCGCGCGTGAGCTCTCCCGACGCCGGGGCCTCCGCCTGCTTCGCGGCGTGGATCGCGCCTGGGTCGAATTGCACGGGCGCATTCTGAAAGAACGACAACACGCCGTTGACGTTCGTGTTCGTCCTCGGCTTCGGCGGCGGTGCCGGGATTTGCGGACGTTGCGCTTCAGGCCGCCGGTACGTTCCTGAGCTCGATGAGTTGTTGTACGACGATCCTCCGGGGCGGACCGGTGGTTCGCGCCACGTGGGCGCCGCGTACGCCCTTCCCTGCCGCACGTACTCTCGTGCGTCCTCGGGGATCTCGCTCAGGAACGGCGAAGGACTCTGCTCGCGGAAGCGGCCATGCACGCGTCGTTCGTGCGCGTGCATGCAGAACAGCATCTCGCGCGCCCGGGTCATGCCGACGTAGCAGAGCCGGCGCTCTTCCTCCATGTCATCGGCGCGCTCCAGCGAGTTCTGGTGGGGGAGAATGCCCTCCTCCATGCCGACGAGGAAGATCACGCTGAACTCGAGCCCCTTCGCCGCATGCAGAGTCATCAGGGTGACGCCCTTCTGCGACTCGTAGCGGTCGAGGTCCGACATGAGGGTCAGGGAGTCGAGCCAGTCCGCGAGCAGGGCCGAGGGGTTCTGCTCGGTGTATTCGCGCGCGGAGTTGATGAGCTCTTCGAGATTCTCCATGCGCGACTCGTCCTGCAGATCCCGCGACTCCTGAAGCATCCGCCGGTAGCCCGTCCGCAGCAACACGTAGTCGACGAGCTCGGGAATGGGACTGGTCGCGGCGCGCTGCAGGTCGTGCACGATCTCGCGGAACTCCCGCACTGCCTTCGCCGCACGGGCGGGCAGGAACGATGAGACGTCGCCGTCGACCACCTGCCAGAGCGAAACGTTCTCCGCGGTGGCACGCTCGGAGAGCGCGGTCACCGTCGTGTCGCCGATGCCGCGTGAGGGAACGTTGATCACGCGCTCGACGGAGGGGGTATCGTGCGGCCGCACCGACAATCGGATGAACGAGAGAATGTCCTTGATCTCCGCGCGCTCGTAGAACTTGACACCGCCCACGACGGAGTAGGGGAGGTTCGCACGCAGCAGCTCTTCTTCGAAGGGCCGCGACTGCGCGTTGGTGCGAAAGAGCACCGCGAAGTCCGTGAGCTTGTACTTCGAACGGAGCGAGGAGATCTTCTCCAGGACGAACTGCGCCTCCTCACGATCGTTGCTGCAGGTGACGATCCGCACCGGATCGCCCTTGCCTCCCTTCGTGAACAGCGTTTTTCCCTTGCGGGCGATGTTGTGCGACACCACGCCCGTGGCGGCTTCGAGGATGTTTCCGGTCGAGCGGTAGTTTTGCTCGAGCTTGATGATTTTGGCTCCCGGAAAATCATTCTCAAAATTGAGGATGTTATTGATGTCGGCGCCACGGAAGCGGTAGATGGACTGATCTTCGTCGCCCACCGCCGTGATGTTGCCGGCCCTCCCGGCGAGCAGCTTCACGAGCACATACTGCGCCTTGTTCGTGTCCTGGTACTCGTCGATGAGCAGGTGTTGAAAGCGTTCGTGCAGCTCCGCACGGACGTCTTCGTGTTTCTCCAGGAGCTGCACGTAGTTCCCGATCAAGTCGTCGAAATCCATCGCGTCGTACTCGCGGAGACGCTTCTGGTAGAGGCGAAAGATCTCCGCCACGCGTGCACCGAAGAAGTCGTGGTTGTTCTTCTCGTACTCCACGGGGTTGATCAGCTCGTTCTTGGCGTGCGAGATCCGCGTGAGCACGGAGCGCGGCGGGAACGCGTCATCGTTGACATTCAGCTCGCGCATGCAGCGGCGGATGAGCGTCATCTGATCCGAGGTGTCGTAGACGGCGAACGACTTGGTGAATCCGAGGCGGTCGGCGTAGCGGCGGAGCATCTTGAGCGAGGTGGAGTGGAACGTGCCGATCCACGGCCTGTAGCCACCGGCCGGGACGAGCTGGTCGACGCGATGGAGCATCTCCGCGGCAGCCTTGTTGGTGAACGTGACCGCCAGGATGTTCTGAGGACGAACGCCCATCTCGCCCATGAGATGGCCGATGCGATAGGTGATCACGCGGGTCTTGCCGGAGCCGGCGCCAGCCAGAACTAAGAGAGGGCCGGCGCCGTGATTCACCGCTTCGCGCTGCTGAGGATTGAGTGTGGAGAGGTCGAGCATGGTGAGGAGTGCGGATCGTAACAGCTGGCGCCCTGTTCACCAGATGGAACGGATCGCCAGGGCTCGCTGTTTCGCTCTGATACACTCAAGCTGCACTTTCCTGGAGGCATCACATGCTCGGTTCGTTTGGCCCAATGGAACTCGTCCTCATTCTGGCGATCGTGGTCGTCATCTTCGGCGCCAGCAAGCTCCCTCAGCTCGGCAAGGGCCTCGGAGAGGGCATCAACAATTTTCGTGACGGCCTCAAGGGTAAGGACGATAAAGTCCTCCCGAAGCCAGACGATAAAGCTTGAAGTGGCTCCTCACCGGGGCCGGCGGAATGCTGGGCACCGACCTTCAAAACGAGCTCGCGGCACGCGCTGAGCCCGTCATAGCCCTCAGCAGAACCGACCTCGACGTCCGTGACTCGCATCTCGTGACCGAGTTCGTCCGTGAGCACGCCCCGGACGTGATCGTGAACTGCGCGGCTTACACGAAAGTCGATCTGGCGGAGAGTGAGGAGGCGTCGGCGAGTGCAATCAACGGCTCGGCGGTCGAGCTGCTCGCGACCGTCGCGAACGCGACCCGTGCGCTGCTTGTGCAAATCTCCACCGACTTCGTCTTCGACGGCGCCGACCGCAGCGATCCCTACGACGTCGACGACCAGACCGGCCCTCTCTCCGCCTACGGCCGGTCCAAGCTCCTCGGGGAGATCGCCGCCTCGCGCGCGGACGAACATCTGGTCGTGCGTACCTCGTGGCTGTTCGGCGTGCATGGCCCGAACTTCGTGGAAGCGATCCGTAACCAGATCCGCAAGGGGACGACTCCGTTGCGGGTGGTCGCAGACCAGCGCGGGCGCCCCACGTATACGCCGCACCTGGCGCGGGCGATCGTACGGCTGGTACAGGCCAACGCACGCGGCATCGTCCACTACGCCGATGCGGACGCCTGCTCCTGGTTCGACTTTGCCAGTGCGATCGCCGAAGGCTCCCCGATCACGGTGCAGCCTGTGACCAGCGATGAGTTCCCCCGACCGGCGAGGCGACCCGCGTACTCGGTACTGTCGACCGCGCGGTACGAGCAACTGACGGGCGAGAAGCCGGATTCGTGGCGCGAGGGTCTTCGCGAGTACCTGAGCGTGACTTCTCCTCGCGCTTAGGGAGGGCGTTCACCACAGAGGTGACAGCAGATGCACAGAGAGAGTCCAGAGTGCTCCTCTGCACTGCTGATGTCGCGTCACGCACACCTGCTGCGCGCTAGCGCGGTGGCCGCCGGAGGCGGCCCGTAGGGTAGCCGGTGGTGCGCGAGAAGCGAGCGACCACCGGTCCAACCCGTGATGATGTCGACCCCGGCAGGGGTCGCGGACGCGCCGCCTCCAGCGGCGATCTTCTGCCGCGAGAGACTCCTACCGCGGCTGTCATCCCGAACCGTCCAACGGCAGAGGACTGCCGTGGAAGTGGTGATGACGCGCGGTGCGCAGCCGGCACGAGCCTGGTGAATGGCACGGGAGCGACCCCTCATCCGCCTTCGGATCGGGATAGGGGGGAGCCTCACGGCCCTCCCCCTCCCACACCACCGTGCATGCGGGTCCGCACA
>JANMSA010000501.1:0-2338 GCA_031388865.1 Acidobacteriota bacterium
GCGCACTGCGCCTGTCGGGTGCAGCGGAGTCACCTGGCCGTGGAGCCAGACATAACGCCAGCAGGAGAGCGGATCGACTTCGCTAATGTCACACCGGAGCGCCGGCAGGCGCGCGGCGTACCAGCTCTCGATGCTGGTCCAGGCAGGGATGAAGAGCGCGCGCCCCTCCTGTGCATAGCGCACGCGGTTGGTCCGAACCGCGCCGTCTGCGAGAGTGTGGTGCACCGATCCGATGCTGTTTCGTGTCACGACAGCCTGCATCTCTTCGGAGGTCAGACCCGGTTGGGGCCGCACGTTTGGCAGCGCGAACTCCCGGGCACCGGAGTGATTCGGAGACCGCACGCCCGCCTCGAGCAACACGTTCGACTGGACTTCAGCCTTCTGAATCAGGGTCATGGGTCGTTGAGGCGGAGAATTGAGAGTTGGGCACCGGTCTCGGCAGTAAAGGGTCGCCCGTCGGCCTGGGCGAAGCGGAGCAGCGAGACCGGCATGCCGCGTGGTACAGTGAGGCGGTACATCGCGAACGTTCCGGGACGCATTGTCCCGGTGACCATTCCGTCGTGCGCGAGAGGCGAGGGCTCGATTGGAAAGGGACGTCCAACGCCGCCGACAGCGCCATAGGCTTCGTACAGAGCACGATACAGCACCCGGAAGTTGCGGCTATGGAACCTGTGTTGCGGCGCGACAGAATTCCGGGGGACGCCGACGAGGCTGTCGGCCCAAAGTGCAGTCACGAAACTTCCGAAGAGTGTGCTCAGCGGCTCTCCGGCGGCGGCCTCGATGTTCGGCCCCCCCGTCAGACGTGTCTGATCGAGTCGTCGAAAGACGCCATCCCCTTTCTGGTCACCGAGCCATCGCAGGAAGAGCCAGGCCGCCGCGCGCTCTGGCAGCGAGCAAAACGATCCGGGCGCGCACGAGAGGATCGAATACGACGTGCTGAGAAACAGGAACCGGTGCGCGTAGCGGAGATTGGGCGTGATGAACGCGGAGGCTGAGTCCGGGAAGATCTGGGATGGATTCGATCGTCCGGTCGGCACCGGGTATTTCCGCTCGAAGTACAACGATCCGAGCTCTTCGGCGAGATGGCTCAGTCCTTCGTTGAGCCACGGCACCTCCGACGCGCCATCGCGCACGATCACGTGCTGCGCATACGAGATCATGTGCTGAAACTCGTGAACGAACGTGGGCGGAGTGATTGCGAGGGCTTCCGCCTTCGTGTGCTCGCAGCTCCAGCGTCCGGTCGGATCGGGCACGATCGCGTAGAACACTTCGCCGTCGTTGGACGTGGGCGCGTCGCTCGCAAGATCGTGGGAATAGAAGAATCCCCGCACGTACCCCGATATGCCGCATTCCGCGGCTCTCACAAGCGCATTCACGATGGGCGACAGCACTATGATGATGCGGCCGTTGCCATCGATGTCGGAAGGATCGCCGAATGAATCACGGATCTCGCCGTACAGCGACTCATCGAAGAGCTTGCCGAATGCGTTGATCTCTGCGTCGGTGAACGCGAGCTGAGCCAGAGTGTCCACGTAAACGAGCACATTCTGACCGGAGTAGCGAAGCCGCGCCGTCGCCGAGTCGAATGCGGGCGGGTCGGTCAGGGAAGAAAGCACGCTGAACCGCCGCATGGTGTCCGGAACCGTGCTCGCCAGTGCCAGCGACAACCGCTGCCGATCGAGTCTCGACCGCCGGAATCTGTCAGGCCGGGTGCGCGCTTCGGCTTCGCGCAGCCACCGATCAACGCGTGCCTGGGCATCGAGATCCCAACCCAGGGCCTCCTGCGGCGACAGATTCGCGTCCAGGGCCGTGATCGGAGAAACGCCCGGCGCGCTCGCGTCGGGTGCGCCCAGCCGGAAGCCGTAGCCGCCATATGGCAGCGACGTCGTCGCGAGCTGTGCCGCAATCACATAACTCGCTCCATCTCCCGCCAGCGCCGTGCAGCGCAATGCGTCGCCGCTTATGGTTGTCGCCGCGAGCGGAGCGAGTGTGAGCACGGAGGTCTGCCCGCCGTCACATTCGACCGATGACGGCGGTGGAGTGACACCGTCGGTGCCGCACGCCCAAACACCGATGGCGATCAGCAACGGAAGAACGCGCTGAAACGGTGGCATGGGCATGGTCGCTCGTGACAGTGAAAGGCCGAAGCTACCCGTCACATGTCACCCGCGGCCGATGGTGGGGAAACGACTGTGTCTCGAAGCGGGTCAGCGGAAAACATCGGCGTCCTCGAGGCGCAGGAAATTTCCACGCGCGTCCACGAGCCACACGATCACGGCGTACACGTCGTCCCACTGAATTCTGCCGGTCGTCGGAATGTTCGGGACGGCCGATGTGA
>JANMSA010000528.1:0-2424 GCA_031388865.1 Acidobacteriota bacterium
GTGGAAGATCTCTGTGATGCGCACCGGAAGGATGAAGGCGGAAGGATGAAGGATGAATTCCGCTTTCTGAGGGACGGGGCGAGGGACGAGGGACGAGGGACGAGGCGGAGCGAGCGCTAAAGGATGACCCTCGTCCCTCGTCCCTTGTCCCTCATCCTTCCGCCACGTAGACCGTCGGGTCGTCGACTCCGGCTCCCAGGAAGCCGCCCTGGCGGAGCTGGCAGCTGTCGCAATGCCCACAGGCCCGGCCGTCGGGCGCGGGGTCGTAGCAGGAGTGCGTGAGTCCGTAGTCGACTCCGAGGTCCACTCCCAGAAGGATGATCTCCGCTTTGGTCATGGCCATGAGGGGCGCGATCAGTTTCGGCTCGCCGCGTTCTACTCCGCTGCGCGTCCCCGTCCGAATCACCTGCTGAAACGCCTCGATGAAGTCCGGCCGGCAATCCGGATAGCCTGAGAAATCGAGGGCGTTGACTCCGATCCAGATCTCCTGCGCGTCGCGCGCTTCCGCGTAGCCGAGGGCGAGAGCGAGGAAGATGGTGTTGCGTGCGGGGACGTAGGTGACGGGGATGCCCGGCGCTCCGACGGCATCCTTCGGCACGTCGATGTCGCTGGTGAGGGCGCTCGCCCCGAACACGCGCAGGTCGAGCTCATGCACGACGTGCTCAGTCACGCCGATGGCAGCGGCGACCCGCTTCGCCGCCTCCAGCTCGACGTGGTGCCGCTGCCCATACACGATCGACAGCGCCAGACACTCGCGTCCTTCACGCTTCGCCATCGCCAGAACGGTGGCGGAGTCGAGGCCGCCGGAGAGGAGGATGACCGCTTTCACGAGCCCGAGTTTAGCGAATGAACCCGCCGGCACCGCCCGCGATAAACTCCCCCTCATGTACAGCGTCTACGAACTCCTCAACAAAAAACGCCGCGGCGGGCCGCTCGAGCCGCGCGAGATCGAGTTTTTCATCGACGGCTTCACGCGGGGGAAAATCCCGGAGTACCAGATGTCGGCGCTGCTCATGGCGATCGCCATCAACGGGATGACGGCCGAGGAGATGGCCACGTTGACGCAGGCCATGTTGAGGTCGGGCGAGCAGTGGCACCTGCGCGACAGCTACGACTTCATCGCGGATAAGCATTCCACCGGCGGTGTCGGCGATAAGGTTTCCCTCGTCCTGTCCCCGTGGGTCGCCGCATGCGGCGTCCAGATTGGAATGCTCTCCGGCCGCGGCCTGGGGCACACCGGAGGGACCCTCGACAAGCTGGAAGCCATTCCCGGATTCAATGCCCGTCTCTCGCGCGATGAGTTCGAGCGCTGCGTCGCCGACGCCGGCTGTGTGATCTCCACCTCGACGGACGGCATCGCTCCGGCGGACAAGAAGATGTACGCGCTGCGGGATGTGACAGGCACCGTCGAGTCCCTGCCGCTCATCACAGCATCGATCATGTCGAAAAAACTGGCCATGGGCGCATCCGCGCTGATTCTGGACGTGAAGACGGGCAGCGGTGCGTTCATGCGCATCTTCCAGGACTCCAAGGCACTCGCGCAGAGCCTGATCGCTGCGGCCGCGGGTTCCGGGACGAAGGTCGAGGCGCTGATCACCGACATGGATCGCCCGCTGGGCGTCGCTGCCGGCAACGCGAACGAGATCATCGAGACCATCGAGTGTCTGAAGGGCAAGGGTCCCGCCGACGTGATGGAGGTGACGCGCGCGCAGGCCGAGCGCACTCTGGTCATGTCCGGCCGCTGGGACGAGATCTCCGCACGGCGCGATCTGTTCGAGGCGATCACCTCCGGCGCGGCACTCGACCAGGCGCGCAAATGGATCGCCGCTCAGGGCGGAAACCCGGAGATCGTCGACGACTACTCTCTTCTCGCGCAGCCGAGCGAGGTGATCGAGGTCGAGGCGCCGCAGAGCGGCTTCATCACCGCCATGGACACCTACCAGGCCGGCATGTTCACGGTCGACCTCGGCGCCGGCCGCAAGAAGGCGGACGACGTGATCGACTACGCGGCGGGCGTGATGTTCGACCGCAAGACCGGCGATGAAGTGAAGGCCGGCGACGTGATCGCCCGCATCCAGCTCGGCGAGAGCAGGCGGGATGCGGCCGAGCTGCGCGCGCGGTATCTGTCCTTCATCACGATCGGGGACGAAAAGCCAGCGGATCGCCCGCTGATTCATGAGCACCTCATGTAGGCCGAAGAAGGGGACGAGGTCTTCTGAAGCGAACGAGGGCTTTGAAGTCAACGATGAACGATGAACGATGAACGATGAACGATGAACGATGAACGATGAACGATGAACACCGCCCACCCAGCGCTTTCGGGCCACGTTTTCTGAGGTGAACGATGGATACCTTGCCCCAGCGGACGAGGGCGTTTGCAGTTCGCGTGATCAGGCTTTTCAAGGCGCTTCCTCGCGACGAGGT
>JANMSA010000543.1:0-4774 GCA_031388865.1 Acidobacteriota bacterium
ATCGTTCATCGTTCCGCGTTCATCGTTTGTCTCACGCTGGTCATCCTGTCCTGCACCGAGCGGCCGGCGGCGGCGACCACCGACGACCTGGGCCGCGCGGTCATTCTTCCAGGGCGCGTCGAACGCGTCATCACGCTTGCACCGAACCTGACGGAGATTCTCTTCGCCACGGGCGCGGGAGGCAGGATCGCCGGCACGGATGACTATTCCAATTACCCCGCCGCGGCGCGCGCGTTGCCGAAGGTGGGAGGAATGCAGCCGAACATCGAGAGGATCGTCGCGCTGAAGCCCGACCTGGTGCTTGCATCGACCGAGGGGAATCATCCGAGTCTCGGTCCGGCGCTGGCGGCTGCCGGCATCCCGTTGTTCGTGATCCGCACCGACCGCGTGGCCGAGATCCCGATCGCGATGCGCCGTCTCGGCAGGATGTTCGAGGCCGCAGGCGCGGAGAAGGCGGCCGCGGCGCTCGAGCGGGCCGTGAAGCAGCAGCGACGGACG
Source organism: Acidobacteriota bacterium (assembly GCA_031388865.1). Classification (GTDB taxonomy): domain Bacteria; phylum Acidobacteriota; class Thermoanaerobaculia; order Gp7-AA8; family Gp7-AA8; genus QHVT01. The sequence continues at coordinate 499 of JANMSA010000543.1, forward strand.
CGCACGAATGCGCCGCGCCTGATGTTCGCCGTCTGGACGGATCCACTCTACGTCGCCGGTCGCGCGACCTTCACCGATGACCTGTTCGCGCTCAGCGGGGCCACGAATGCGGTGCAGGTCACCGGCTGGCCCCAGTACTCGCTGGAGTCGCTGGCTGCAGCGCCGCCAGACCTCATTCTCTACCCGCGCGGAGCGGTCACGGAGCAGCAGATGGCCGCCCTGCTGGCGCGCGTTCCCGGCATTCGCCCGCGGGTCGTGGCTGTGGACGAAGACCTCTTCCAGCGTCCCGGACCGCGGATGGCGGAGGCGGCGGCGGAGTTGAATCGGATTCTGGATTCGGTTGGCGGTTGACCGGTTGGCGGTTGGCGGTTGGCGGGGGGCCCCGCGCAATCCGACGGTCATCCCGTGCAGAAACCAGAAGCCAGAAACCAGAAACCAGAAACCCGTCGACGATCTGCGCGTACCTCCGCCAACCGCCAACCGCCAACCGCCAACCGCCAACCTGCTATCTTCACGCGCGTGTCCGGCGAACTTCTGCGTGCGATCGTGCTGCTGACGGTTCTTCTGGCGGTGGTGCTCGTGCTGGCGGTGTCGTTCGGGACGGTGGCGGTGTCCTGGAGCGACGAAACGGCGCGGACGATCCTCTTGGGGATTCGTCTTCCGCGCGTACTGCTCGCCGCGGCCATCGGTGCGACGCTTGCCGTTGCAGGGGTTACCTTTCAGACGCTGCTCCGCAACGCGCTCGCAGACCCTTTCACACTCGGCGTCTCCGGTGGTGCGGCAGCCGGGGCGGCGATCGCTTCCGCGACGCGCCTGGCGCGCTATCCGGGAGCGGTGCCGCTGGTCGCGTTCCTGGGCGCGTGCGGCGCGACTGCGGCCGTGTTCCTCCTCGCGCGACGCCGCGACCACACGGACCCGACCCGGCTGCTCATTGCAGGCCTGGTATTGAACGCGTTCTTCTCCGCGATCATCCTGATCTCGTTCTCGTTGTCCCGCGAGGCGGATCTCACCGCGGCCCTGCGCTGGATGATGGGGATGGTCTGGGGCGCGAAGTGGAGCGAGGTGCTCATGCTCTCCTCGCTGCTGGTGGTGGCGATGATCGTGCTCGCGTTCGTGGCAAACGATCTGCGACTGCTCGCTTTTGGCGAAGAGGACGCGAAAGCGCGCGGGGTGGAAGTCGAGCGCGTGAAACTGATCGGCTTCGGTGTGGCCTCGATCATCACAGGCGCAGCGGTCGCGGTCAGCGGCATCATTGGTTTCGTGGGATTGCTCGTGCCGCACCTGATCCGCCTCATCTGGCGGCGGGACTTCCGCTTTCTTCTCCCGCTCTGCGCGCTCGGCGGCGCGAGCCTCGTCGTGGCAGCGGACCTCCTCTCGCGCATCCTCATCACCAGCGTCGAGCTCCCGGTCGGGGCCTTCACCGCAATTCTGGGCGTGCCGTTCTTTCTGCTCCTGCTGCGGAGATCGCGTTGAGTCTCGTCGAGATGCGCGGGGTTTCGTACGCGTACTCGGATGCGCAGGCTGTGCGCAATGTCAGTCTCGAGTTGGGCGAGCGCCAGCTCATCGCCTTGACTGGACCGAACGGCTCAGGCCAGTCGACTCTGCTGAAGATGATCGCTCGCGTACTCGTGCCCCGGAGCGGGGAGGTCCACTTCGAAGGACGGTCGCTCGCGTCGTGGCCCGCGAAGCAGTACGCGAGACGGGCGGGCTATCTTCCCCAGGATCCGGATCCGGCCTTTCCCATGCGCGCGATCGACGTCGTGGTCTCCGGTCGGGCGCCGTACCTGGGCCGATTCTCGTGGGAGACCGCAGCGGATTGGCGGGAGGCGGAGCGCGCGCTCGAGCTCTGCGACGCCGCTCATCTGCGCGACCGCTATCTCGACGAGATGAGCGGCGGCGAGCGGAAGCGCGTGTTCCTCGCGCGCGTTCTGGCGGGCACGCCACGACTGATCGTCCTGGATGAGCCACTGGCCGCACTCGACCTGTCGCACGTGCAGCAGTTTTCATTGCTGCTGCGTGACGTGGTCGACCGCACCGGCTGTACGGTGCTGTTCGCAGCTCACGATCTCAACTGGGCGGCGGCTTACAGCGATCGCATGCTCGTGATGCAGAACGGCGCGCTCGCTCTTGATGCCCCTCCGGCCGAGGTGATGACGGCGGAGGTCATGCGCAAGCTGTTTGGATTCGATGCGGAGACCGTGCGAGTGGGCGGGCGCGACTGGGTAGTGCCGAGAGGGTCCTGATGTGTTCTGGCGGGTTGTCGGTTGTCGGTTGTCAGTTGTCTGCGCTCATGGATCTTCGGTTGGTGGTTTGGTTGCGGGCTGCTGGTTCTGGGGGCTCGTCCGGGTGGCGGCCTGCTTGGCGGTCATGCGACCAGTCGCAGACAACTGTCAACTGAGAACTGACAACAGGGTGCCCGAGGCACCATAGATACCGGCGCTGGCGAGGTGCAACCGCAGCGTTACGAGTTGACGACAGGTCGCGGTTTGACGAGAGCGAGCGCACCGCCGGTGAGACCCACGGCCAGGCACGTCCACCACAGAGCGGTGGGGCTTCGCGCGTAAATCCATGTGCCCATGGCCGGGCCCAGCACCATGCCGATGGAGAACATCGAATGCCAGATACCCATGTAGCGGCCGCGATAGCGTTCCGGCGCCAGTGAGGTGACGTACGCGCCGGATGCGGGAGCGTAGATCATCTCCGCAATCGTCCAGAGGACGACCGTCACGGCGAGCATCGGCACTCCCGTGGCAAGCCCGGTCAGGGCGAAGCCGATGCCCGTCAGCGCGTACCCCACTGCGATGAGAGGCTGCTGCGGCATCTTCTGCGTCCACGCGGTGATGAGCAGCTCGAACACGACGATCAGGACGCCGTTGATGGAGATGAGCATGCCGTACGTGGCGGGCGTGTACCCGAGCTTTCCGATGTGCAACGGAAACGTGGAGTGAAGTTGGAACTCCACCCAGGTCAGGCAGAGCGTGGCACCGAGGAAGTAGACGAACGCGCGGTCGCGCAAGGCGACCTGCAGACCCTCGCCAGAATGCTCCCCCTTCGCGAGGGAGCGGTTCCCGTGCGGCAGGGCCACCAGCGCCACAACGCCGTAGATGAACGACGTGATCGCGTCACCGGCGAAGACGTAGAAGAACGATTTGTTGGCGAGGAACCCCGCGGTGGCGGGGCCCGCTGCGAAGCCGAGGTTGATTGCGAAACGGTACATGCCGAAGGCGGCGACGCGCTGCCCTGGCGAGACGAGATCGCCGAGCAACGCCGTGGCCGCGGGGCGGTAGAGCTCCGCGGTCATGCCCACGAAGAACGACAATGCGAGGATCTCCGTCAGCGTGCGCGCCTGCGAGAGCGCCATCATCGCGCCCGCGGAGAGGAACATCGACAACGCGATCGTGTAGCGCCGTCCGATCCGGTCGGCGAGATGCCCGCCGAGCATCGACGCGCCCATGTGCCCAGCTCCGTACGAACTGATGGCGAGCCCCGCATGGTACGGCGTGAACCCGCGTTGCGACATATAGATCGCGAGGAACGGCATGACGAACGTGCCGAACCGGTTGACGAACGTCCCGCCGAAAAGAATCCACGCCGGCCGCGGCAGCCCCTTCAGGTTCTCGACGAGCGACTGCATTCAGCACGAGCCATCAGCGCATGATCAGGGCTTGGCCGGCATCGCGAACAGCGAGTTTTCGAGCGTGAGATTGACCTCCGCTTTCTCGAACGTGATCGTCTGGGCCGCCGGGCTTCCGCTCTGCTGCAGCACGATCGAGAACGGGAAGCGGATGCCGCCGACCTCCTGGTAGTTGCCGAGGAGCGTCTCGGCGGCGAGATCCTGGCCCTGGACCTTCCGCTTCGCCTCCAGCTTCACCTGCAGGAACGACGTCGCATCGAAGTAGGCGATGGTCTCGATTGCATCCTTGGTTTTCAGTTGCACTTTGTACGCAGGCTTGCCGCTGACGTCCGCGGTTCCCAGCAGCTCGGCCTTGTGACCCTTCTTCGCGTAGTCGAAGAACGCGCCGTCGAAATCGGCCTGCTCTCTGGCCATCGCCAGCTCATCGCCAGCCATCGGCTCCGGATCCTTCTTGCCCATGAAAGGCATGACCATCCAGCCGCCGGTTCCCGCGGGCAGAGACTGCGAGCAGGCACACTGCTGCGAGGGTGACAAATGCACGCATGGATTCTCCTGAACTCGACTCGCGCAATTGTACGTTGCGGCGACGGGATTGTTTGCTTTGGGTCGGTTGGCGGTTGGAGGGGGACGCGAGTCTTCGAG
>JANMSA010000563.1:0-3552 GCA_031388865.1 Acidobacteriota bacterium
CGCGGAGAAGCGGTCGCGTGGCCGGCGACAACGGACTGGACGACGCTGGCGAAGGTCGCGGAGCGCCATGGCGTACTGGTTTTGCTGGCGCGCGCCACGCGCAGTCCGGCGCTTGCGGCGGCGGCGCGCCCACTGACCGAGCGTGCGTTGATGCTCACCCGTCAATTGCGCGGCCTCGTGGACCTCTTCGCAGCGCAAACCATCACGATGCTGCCGGTGAAAGGACCCGTGCTCGCCGCAACCGCGTACGGCGACGTCGCTCTGCGCGGCGCGAGCGGCGATCTCGACCTGGTCGTGCGCGCCTCCGACTTCGACGCCGCGCTCGAGCTCATGATCGCCAACGGCTATTCCCGCGTCGAGGGCGCGATCGACGAGCACGATCACGAGCAGTGGGAGACCGAGGCGCATCTCTTCCCGAACGGGCCCGGCACGCTCGTCGAGCTGCACACGGAGCTGATCGGCAACTTCTACACGGTCCCGGTGGATCTCGATGCTGTGCTTGCACGGGCCGGCTCGCAAAGGCTGTTCGGCACGACCGTGCCCGTGCTGGCTGCCGAGGATCTGCTGCTCTACCTCTGCCTCCATGGCGCACGGCATATGTGGAGCCGCCTGCTGTGGGTCTGCGACATCGACGCCCTCGTGCGCAGCACGCCCGAGCTCGACTGGGACGAGCTGTTCGCCCGCGCCGACGGCATCGATGCACGCCAGCGCGTCCTCCTCGCCCTCTACCTCGCGCACCACCTCCTAGGCACGACGCTTCCGGAGCGGCAGCAGCGGCGCCTGCGCGGCGTGGTGTTGCCGGTGGTAGGCCGAGTGGTGAGCCGGCGCATGAGCGAGGCCGCCGCGGGACAGGCGGCACCGGGCCTGGTGATGCGATTCATCACCGAAGTGTCCGCGCGCGAGACCGCGCACCAACACGCGACATACCTACGCCGGCAGCTTGCGCCGAACGCTCGCGACCGGGCCTGGATCCGTCTGCCGCGCGGATTGCGCTGGCTGCACTGGATCGTGAGGCCCGTGCGCGTCCTGACGCGGTACGGCGCCGGGATCCGCAAGCCGTGACGCGCGACGGCATCCGCCTGACCATCGTCATCCCCACCGTCGGGCGTGTGGAGCCGCTGCGTGAGCTCCTCGCGACGATCGCCGGCCAGACGGTCGCCGTCGCAGAGGTGATCGTCGTCGACCAGAACGCGCCGGGACTCATCGACGCGATCGTTCCTTCTTCCGCGACGCACCTCCGGCTCGCCGAGGCCAACGCGGCAGCCGCACGCAATGCCGGCTTTCTCGCGTCGATCTCGAGCCACGTCCTCTTCGTCGACGACGACGAACTGCTCGAGCCGGCGCACGTCGAGCGTGTCCTGCAGTTGCTGCGCACGCATCCGCAGGTGCGCTGTCTCTGGCCGGTCGTGCACCACGGAGATCGAGATCGCGGACTTCGCCTCTGGCGTGCCACCGCGACAGGGGAGACGATTCCCGGCAGCTCCCTCTTCCGGATTTCGCGCGCGGGAGCGGGCGGAGTCGTGTTCGAGCGAGAGCTGTTCCGTGAGCTCGGCGGCTACGACGACCTGCTCTTCCGTTTCGGCGGGATGTCCGAGGACCTGGAACTGTCGCATCGGATGAAACGGAGTGGCGCCGCAATCTGGTGCGACGCCGGACTGTTCCTCCGCCATCGGGCCGTTCAGGAGGGCGGTTGCGCCATCCGCACACTACCGTACGGCATCGCTCGAACGCGGGTCATGTCCGCGACTCTCTTTCGGCTGCGCATCGCGAATGCCCCGTCGTTCCGCCTCCGGTTGCGCGACGTCGTCCCGATCCTCCGCTACTGCTTCCTGAGCAGCCTCGGACGTCCTGACGCGCGCCGACAGGTGCTCGCTCATCCGATCAGACATCTCTGGATGCTCGCGGCGACGATCGCCCAGAGTCGCGCGGTGGCGCAGAAACACCGTGGCCGCTACACGTCGGGCGAGGCGCATCTTCAACACGCGCCTACGAGTGCGGCGTCGTTGGCCAGCCAGTGAGCCTGGTGCTTGACGAGCGGCGCTGAAGCCGGGCCTCACTTCAATGCGCCGCCGACCAGCAACCGGCTGGCGTCCCAGCCACCTCCGGCAGCAATTGGCGCCAGGTGCGTTCCCGGCCGCCGATGCCGGTCCATCAGTGTCACATCGCGGGAGGCACGCGACTGCCGTGACTTGCCGTGCTAGAGGCCTCGAGAGTCAAAACTCATCGCAGATGAGTCAAGTTTTCTTCAGGAGCGTCGAGTCGCGAATGAGCAACTCCAGTCCTCACTCAATTCGACGAGACCATCCCATCGAGATCCTTCTCCCCCCGCGCACGGGGGAGAAGGGTCTCGATGGGGGAGAGTGTCGCGAGGCCCCGAGCCTTGGAATGGTTGCCGGCCGTGCCGGCCTAGCGCAGCGGAATCCGCGGATCCCGCCACAGTCCCACCACTCTGCGGCCGTAGTCGATCGTGACCAGGAAGCGGGAGAGGAGGCGGTTTCCGATTCGCGCCTGCGTCACATTTGCGTACTGCACGTCGACGAGGCCAAAGTCCGTGCGGCCGATGGTGATCGCCACACTGCCGCGGCGGGAAGCGGGTCCCGGCAGCACCAGCGTGTCCGGGCTGGTGGTGTCGACGATCGCCGAGATCTGCTGCCCATTCACCACCACGTTGATGCGCGGTTCCGCGGTGTAGCGGTAAATGTCCATCAGCCCGGGCCGGATGCCGGCCTTCTGGTAAGTGACCAGGCCGCTGCGGTAGTCGATGCTGATGGCGTGGTTGCGCCACGCCTCGATACCGATGATCGCATCGGCGGCCCCCTCCAGGTCGAGCGGCGCGGGGTTGATACGCACCGTCTGTCTCTCGCCGAAGCGGAGGTTGTGATTTTCCCCGGGCAGTAGCGCGAACCGGGGATCGACGATCGTGCGGGGCGCCGCCGACCCGAGGATGAATCGTCCGGGACGGTCGTCGATGCGCACGGACTGGAGCTCGATCAGATTGCGCTCCAGCAGGAAAGCGAGGTTGACCTCCTCGCCGACCGGCTCATTCCGCCAGGGCAGGCGCACGCAAGAGAGCGCAAGTACCGCGAGCGCAATCGCGGTTGCGATTGCCGTCGATTTGGATAAGATTCGCATCCTTCTTCAGAGCGCATGGGGCCTTCGCCCCTCGCCCTGCCTCGACCGTAGCAATCCCGACGCCTGAAAGGAACGACATGTCCACGCTCCCCGAGTTTCGCAATGAGCCACTGACCGATTTCTCCACCCCCGCCAACAGCGCCGCCATGGAGCTTGCCCTCGCCAAGGTCCTCGGCGACCTGGGCCAGGAGCACCCGCTTGTGATCGGCGGGGAGCGCATCACCGGCCTCAAGACCTTCGACTCTATCGATCCCGCGAACAAGAGTCGCGTGGTTGGGAAGTTTCAGAGGGGGGGGAAGGAGCATGTCGAGAGCGCCATCGACGCCGCGTCGAAGGCTTTCGAGAGCTGGAAGCGGCAACCGGTAGACGTCCGAGCCGGTCTGCTCCTCAAAGCCGCGAGCCTGATGCGCGAGCGCAAGC
>JANMSA010000433.1:0-1602 GCA_031388865.1 Acidobacteriota bacterium
CGCCGGGATTGGAGTGCTCGGTGTGGCGAAGACGATGATGAGTGAGATCTTCGGCACGACGCTGCCGCTGATCGTCACGAGTTCCTTCGCCGCGACGTTCGTGTTGATGATGAGCGTCTTCAACATGGTTGGCCGGTTCGCATGGTCGACCGTTTCGGATTACCTCGGTCGCCAGCGGATCTACGCAATCTTCTTCGCCCTCGGAGCTGTACTTTATGCCTCGATCCCCTTTATTGCGGCTGCACAGAGCCACGCTCCATCCGTGAAATGGCTGATCGCGTTCTATACGGTGACAATGGTGATCTTCACGATGTACGGCGGAGGCTTCGCGGCGATCCCGGCTTACTTGTCAGACCTGTTCGGCACGAAGTTCGTCGGCGGGATTCACGGTCGACTGCTGACGGCGTGGAGCACGGCAGGAGTTCTTGGCCCCGTCGCGATCACCTACCTGCGAGACCGCTCACTGCGTGCGGCTCTGACGGATCTAGCCAGCAACGTGGACGCGATTACCTTCGAACGCACATTCGGCGCGCCGCTGAGTCAGCTCGCGACGCTCATCGACAAGAAAACCGTGACGCTGCCCAAATTGATGGCTCTCGCGCCGCCCGGCACGATTGATCCGTCGAGTACACTCTACAACAGCACCATGCTCACAATGGCGGCCTTGCTCGTGCTCGCCTTCATCGCAAACGCACTCGTGCGACCCGTCAATGCGAAACATCACTGCCGTGAATCCGGCCGATTGCCGCAATGACGGTTACTTGCCTGCCTTTCGGTCGATTTCAAGCACGGCGTGCAGGCCGTCTTCCAGAAACGTCAGCATGACACGGACATCGTCGAAGCTGGACAGTACCTGGTGAGCCACCCCGGTGGTATCATCGCGATTCGGCTGGCGAGGCTGATGAGCCGTGCCATGAACGATGCACGAACAGTGTCCTTCACCATCGATCATGTAATGACCGCCCGCCGGACAGAAATGCCGCACACCGTAAATCTCCGCGGCCCGCTCAACCAGCCTGTCCGCCGGACTCACCGGAGCACCTGCAGCAGATTCGTTACTGATCTTCATTCCGCGCGCTGCACTCGTGAGATGACCGAGGTTGTCGAGGCAGGAGTTGCGGGCCGCTTCATCCCAGTTCATGCGGATCGTCGGCAGAATCTGTTGCCAGTGACTGCGATGAATCTGCAGAGCCGCATGTGAGCGAGCTGCATCCGGAGCGGTTTCAGGTGATCCAGCGCCAGCTTTCTCCAGCTCGGCCAGTTGTTCCAGAACATGTGGCTTGCTGGAGATACACACCTGGTTCCCAATCCGGGCAAAGAAGAACCGCCATTTGATCGGACCCAGGGCGACAGAGAATATCCTGGCCGTCAGGTTCTCATGCGGGATCGTGTAGAAGTCCTTTTCCAGCTGGAACCAGCCGAGGTCGGCCGGGGCTCTCGCGACGAACGCCATTCCTTCGTCCATCTTTGCCAGAAACCGATCCACGACCTCCGCATACGCCACGGAGATGCATGCGTAGACCGGCGAGTTGATCGATGCCACCGCCATGGCGATAAAGAGGATCTCTGAATCCAGGGAGCGAGGACCAAAGCCTCCGGAAG
>JANMSA010000625.1:0-3362 GCA_031388865.1 Acidobacteriota bacterium
GGGAACAACGTCGACGCGCACCTCGACCTCGACGCCGACGACGTCGCCGACCAGCCGCGACCCATGGGCACGCCGGCGCGCACCTTCGACTTCCCGATCGACCTGGTGCTCGGGCCGACCGATCGGATGTACCAGAGCGGCGCGGTGTCGCAGATCTTCTACTGGAGCAACCGCTTCCACGACCGGATGTACGCGCTCGGGTTCGACGAAGCCGCGAGCAACTTCCAGCACGTGAACCTCACCGGGATGGGCGTGGGCGGCGATCGTATCGATGCGCAAGCGCAGGACGGATCGGGCACGGACAACGCCAACTTCGGCACGGGCGGCCAAGACGGTTCACCCGGGCGCATGCAGATGTACGTGTTCACCGGCACGACGCCCGACCGCGACGGCGACCTCGACGCCGACATCGTCTACCACGAGCTCGCGCACGGTCTCTCGATCCGCTTGACCGACAGCACGGTCTCGGGCGTGCAGGCCGGCGGCATGGGCGAGGGCTGGAGCGATTTCGTGGCGCTGTGCTTGAACGCGGAACCGGCGGACGACCCGAACGGCGTGTACACGGTCGGCGGCTGGACGACGCACTTGCTCGGGCCCACCTTCGTCGACAACTACTACTTCGGCATCCGCCGTTTCCCGTACTCGGTCATCTCGAACCTGGGGCTGAACGGGAAGCCACACAACCCGCTCACGTTCGCCGACATCGACCCGGCGCAGATCAACCTCACCGACGGCGCGTTCCCTCGCGGACCGATCGGGTCCTCGACGGCCTTTCAGGTGCATAACATCGGCGAGGTGTGGGCGAGTGCGCTGTTCGAGATGCGCGCGCGCATCATCACGCGGATGGGCTGGGCCGCGGGCAATCAGCGCGCACTGCAGATCGTCACGGACGGCATGAAGCTCGATCCGGTGAATCCGACGCTGCTCAATGGGCGCGACTCGATCCTCACCGCCGACTGCGCCGGCTTCGCGGGCGCGGACGAGCAGGACATCTGGAAAGGTTTCGCCGTGCGCGGCATGGGCGTCGGCGCGGTCGCGGCATCGTCAGCGTCGGCCACCGTGGTGCAGGCCTTCGACATGCCGAACCTCAATGCGGGCGTGCCGGTCGTCTCCGGCGGCTCCTGCGATTTCAATGACGGCGTCGCCGATCCAGGCGAGACCGTGGTGTTGACCATCCCGGTCTCGAACCCGTTTTGCGCGACCGGGGCCACGGGCGTCAGCGTATCGCTCGACGGCGGTCCGGCCGTGAGCCTCGGCGCGATCGCCGGCGGCGCGTCGGCCAGCGCAAGCTTCAACTACTCTGTGCCCGGCGGCTCGTGCGGTGCGCTGCTGCATCCGGTGGTCACCATCACCAGCAGCCTTGGCTCCGTGACCCGTACGCTGAACCTGCAGATCGGCACGCCCGTTTCGGCGGGACCGGCAGTGACGTACGGCACCGGCGCGATCTCCACGCCGCTGCCCGACGTGAGCACCGTGGACATCCCCGTGGTCGTCAGCGGCTCCGGTCCGATCGCCGACGTCAACGTGCGCATCCGCCTGAACCATACCTTCGACGGGGATCTCGTACTGCGGCTCATCGCGCCCGATGGCACCTCCGTTCCGCTCTCGAACAATCGCGGGGGTGGCGGCGACAACTTTGGCTCCGGCAGCAGCGACTGCAACGGGACCTTCACCGTCTTCGACGACTCCGCGGCGACCACCATCGGCTCGGGCACGGCACCGTTTGCCGGGTCCTTCAGGCCCGACGCGCTGCTCAGTGCGCTCAACGGCCGGGAGATGAACGGGACCTGGAAGTTGCGCGTTTCCGACACCGGGGCCGCCGATGTCGGCACCGCGTTCTGCGTGCAGCTGGAGATCTCACGGCAGCTCTACTTCTGCTGCGGCGTGCCGGGCACGCCGAGCATCCTGGCGGCGCCGCCAGCGGTCATCACGGCTGAGAGTGCGTCGCCCGCGAACAACGCACCCGATCCCGATGAAACCGTGACCGTGAACTTCCCGCTGCGAAACCTCGGCACCGGTGCGACCACCAGTCTCGTGGCGACACTGCTGCCGACGGGCGGTGTGCTCGCGCCGAGCGGACCACAGTCTTACGGCGTGGTCTCGCCAATTGGCGGCGCGGTCTCGCGCCCGTACACGTTCGTCGCCAACGGCAACTGCGGCGACACCATCACCGCGACGCTGCAACTCCAGGATGGCGCCGCCAATCTCGGCACGGTCACCTTCACGTTCCTGCTCTGCACGCAGTTGCAGACTCCCAACAGCGCCTCGAACCCTGCCTCCATCACCATCCCCAACAGCGGCAGCGCCACGCCCTACCCGTCGACGATCAATGTGACCGGCCTCACCGGCACCGTGTCCAAGGTCACCGCGACGCTGCGTACGCTCAATCACACGTTCCCCGGCGACATCGACGTGCTCCTGGTCGGTCCTGGCGGACAGAAAATCGTGCTCATGTCCGATGTCGGAGGCGGCACCGATGCCGTGAACGCCACCGTCACGTTCGACGACAGCGCGCCTCCGATCGGTACCGCGGTGGTGAGCGGCACGTTCCGTCCGACGAATGTCGGCGCGGGCGATCCGTTCCCTGCGCCTGCGCCTGCCCTTCCGCACGGCACGCTGCTCTCCGCGTTCAACGGCGTCAACCCCAACGGCACGTGGCAGCTCTTCGTCGTCGACGACGCCAGCGGCGACCTCGGGTCGTTCGCGGGCGGCTGGTCGCTGACCATCACCACTTCCTCGCCGGTTTGCGTCGTCCAGTCCTGCACGCTCACCTGCCCGGCGAACGTGGTTGCGGGCAGCGCGCCCAATCAGGCCGGTGCGAACGTGTCCTTCGCGTTGCCGGCTCTCAGGGGCAGGTGCGGAGTGGTCACCACCTCGCCCGTTTCGGGCTCGTTCTTACCGCTCGGTGCGACCACCGTGACCGGGATCGCCACGCGCGGCGACAGCTCGACTACCACGTGCAACTTCACCGTGCAGGTGAACGATGTCCAGCCGCCGGTCATCACCGGTCTGTCGGCCACGCCGTCGGTCATCGACTCGAACAACCACAAGATGGTCGACGTGACGGTCAGTTACACGTCGAGCGACAACTCCGGAAGCGCGAACGTCTGCTCCATCACCGTGACCAGCAATGAGCCCGTCAACGGCAACGGAGACGGCAATACCTCGCCGGACTGGGAAGTGATCGACGCGCATCACGTGCGCCTGCGCGCCGAGCGCGCCGGCGGAGGCCTGAATCGCGTCTACACCATTACTGTGACCTGCGTCGATGCGGCGGGCAACGCCACCTCCGCCTCGACCACCGTCGTCGTTCCCCACGACAACGGCAACTGATCCAAAGGCCCCCTCCCCGCGAGCGCGGG
>JANMSA010000627.1:0-2798 GCA_031388865.1 Acidobacteriota bacterium
GTTCCACTCGATCAAAAGGGGGCCACCCAGGCAGCCAAACATGGTCAGCCCCTCGCCAAGGCAGCCGGCAACTCCAAGGCCTCCCAGCCGCTCAATCAGCTGCTGCGGATGACGGTTGGTGTGGTCGAGAACCCGAGCGAAGTGGAGACCACCCAGCAAAGCGCTTCGCTGATGGGCAAGATCGCGACCTTCACGTCGATGGTCGCCAAGAAACCCAAGGAGAAAAAGGCGGCGTGATCATCCGGCACGCGCTGTCACAAGGGTAGGAACGCGAAGGGTTCAAATGTCCACTTTTTCTTTGGGTCTCATCATCGTCGAAATTGCGCTCCTGGTGGGCCTGCTTTACTTCGCCTTCTCGGGCCCATCCTCGTCGCGAGCCGTGTCGCGGCGGCTCGAGCAGATGCGCGAACGACACAGCGCCTCCAGCGAGATCGCGGCCCAGGTCCAGCTCAAGCGGATTCTCGCGCATCGCGGCGAAACCCGGATGGATGGTTTCGCGAATCGTTTCATTCCGAAGCCCGCCCTGCTGCGCCGCCGGATTCAGCAGACGGGCAAGGACTGGACGCTGGGGCAATATCTCATGGCCTCGGTGGGCCTGACAGTTGTTGTCGCCGGCCTGTTGCTGCTCAGGCAGATACCGCTGGCCCTCGCGCTGGCGGTCGGTCTTTTCGTCGGCATCGGCCTGCCGCATTTGGTGATCGGCAAACTGATCAAGCGGCGCATCGCCAAGTTCAACGCGCGCTGTCCCGACGGCATTGAGCTGATGGTTCGTGGCCTTCGCTCCGGCCTTCCCATTTCCGAGACGATAGGCATCGTCGCAGCCGAGATCAAAGGACCTGTCGGGATCGAGTTCCAGAGCGTAACGGACAAGATGAAGATCGGCCGTACGATGGAGGCCGCGCTGCAGGAAACCGCGGACCGGCTCGGCACGGCGGAGTTCCAGTTCTTCGTCATCACCCTCGCGATCCAGCGCGAAACCGGCGGTAATTTGGCCGAAACGCTCGCCAATCTTTCCGACGTGCTTCGCAAGCGCGCACAGATGAAGTTGAAGATCCGGGCGATGTCGTCGGAATCGAAGGCTTCCGCCTACATCGTCGGCGCTCTGCCGTTCATCGTCTTCGCCATGGTCTATATTATCGCCCCCGAATATCTCGGTGGCTTCTTCCACGAGCAGCGGCTGATGATTGTCGGGCTACTGGCGGGAGTGGGTATCATTACGACAATGCCTCGTTCAAATCTCGAAATTGACCATCTTGGCCATGATGAACACGCCGATGGCCATCCACACCATGCCACCCAGCCCGGCAATCATCAGCCGCTGCTCGTGGAAGAAGCCACCGAGATATTCGGGGGCGATAATATAGACCATGGCGAAGACGATGAAGGGCAGCGAGCCGACGATATAGGCGGAAGCCTTCGATTCCGAAGACATCGCCCGGATCTTCAACTTCATCTGCGCGCGCTTGCGAAGGACGTCGGACAGATTGGCGAGTGTCTCGGCCAAATTGCCGCCGGTTTCGCGCTGGATGGCGAGGGTGATGACGAAGAACTGGAACTCCGCCGTGCCGAGCCGATCCGCTGTTTCCTGCAGCGCGGCTTCCATCGTGCGGCCGATCTTCATCTTGTCGGTTACGCTCTGGAACTCAATTCCGACAGGTCCTTTGATCTCGGTCGCGACGATACCTATTGTCTCCGAAATAGGGAGGCCCGAGCGAAGGCCACGAACCATCAGATCGATGCCGTCGGGAAAGCGTGCGGTGAACGTGGCGATGCGACGCTTGATCAGCTTGCCGATTACCAAATGCGGCAGGCCGATCCCGACGAAAAGACCAACCGCCACCGCCAGGGCCAGCGGCATCCGCCTGAGCAGCAACAGGCCGGCGACAACGACCGTAAGGCCGACCGAGGCAAGCATATATTGCCCCAGTGTCCAGTCCTTGCCGGTCTGCTCGATCCGGCGGCGCAGCAGAGCGGGCTTCGGAATGAAACGCTGCGCGAAACCATCCATCCGGGTTTCGCCGCGATGCGCGAGAATCCGCTTGAGCTGAACCTGCGCCGCGATCTCGCTGGAGGCGCTATGTCTTTCACGCATCTGCTCCAGCCGCCGCGACACGGCTCGCGACGCCGACGGCCCGGAGAAGGCGAAGTAAAGGAGGCCCACCAGGAGCGCAATTTCGACGATGATGAGACCCAGAGAAAAAGTGGACATTTGGACCCTTCGCGTTCCTACCCTTGTGACGGCGCGTGCCTGATGATCACGCCGCCTTTTTCTCCTTGGACTTCTTGCCGACCATCGATTTGAAGGTCGCGATCTTGCCCATCAGCGAAACACCTTGCGGGGCGGTCTCCCCTTCGCTCGGGTTCTCGACCACACCCACCGTCATCCGCAGCAGCTGATTGAGCGGCTGCGAGGCCTTGGAGTTTCCGGCTGCCTTGGCGAGGGGCTGACCATGCTTGGCTGCCTGGGTGGCCGCCTTTTGATCGAACGGAATGACGATATCCACCTTGCGCTCGATCGATCCCTCGAAATCCTTGCGGCTGATTTCCTGATGGACGCCACCGATCATCCGATTGGCGACTACGATCACTCGCGATTGCGGCGCATTGGTCTTCAGCCAGGACAGGATGCGGATGGTGTCGCGGGTGCAGGCGAGTGTGAACTCCGTGACCACGACGGCGACATGCGCATCATGCACCAGATGTGGATATTGGATCAGCATCGGGCGGGGCAGATCGATCACCGTGCTTTCAAACGCGCTACGCATCTCTTCCTGCAACTGGAAGAAGGCGGAGCCATC
>JANMSA010000668.1:0-13706 GCA_031388865.1 Acidobacteriota bacterium
TACAACCTCGACGAGCTCCTTCCCGAGAATGGTTTCAACGTCGCTCGTGCCCTGGTCGGGACTGAGTCCACCTGCGTGCTCGTCCTCGAGGCAAAGACGAAGCTCGTTCACAGTCCGCCAGAACGGGCGCTGCTCGTGATCGCCTACGCGTCCGTCTACGACGCCGCGGACGACGTTCCACGCGTCCTCGGCTTCGGCCCGATCGGATTGGAGGGCTTTGACGATCTGCTCGTCCGCGATCAGGCCGACAAGAAGATGAATCCGCACGGGATCGCCCTTTTGCCGCCAGGCGGAGGATGGCTTCTCGTGGAGTTCGGCGGAGAGACGTTCGAGGAAGCGAACGGGAAAGCGGAAAAGCTCGCCGCGACATTCACGATCGACGAGACGCGCCTTTTCGACAACGCATCGAAGGAAGCGCGCTTCGTCTGGGCGGTTCGCGAGTCGGGCCTCGGCGCCACCGGCCATGTGCCGGGCAAGCCGATCATGTGGGAAGGGTGGGAGGACGCGGCGGTCGCACCGGAGAAGCTCGGTGGCTACCTGCGCGATCTGCGTGCGCTGCTCGAGCGCTATGAGTACAGCGGCGATTTCTACGGCCACTTCGGCGATGGCTGCGTGCACACACGCACGAACTTCGATCTCGCATCGGAGCCTGGCATCGCGAAGTTCCGCGCGTTTCTGGAGGAGGCGGCGGATCTGGTCGCGTCGTACGGCGGCTCATTCTCAGGCGAGCACGGAGACGGACAGGCTCGCGCCGCGTTGCTGGAGAAGATGTTCGGCCCGGAGCTCATCGTCGCGTTCCGCGAGTTCAAGGCGCTGTGGGATCCCGAGGGGAAGATGAACCCCGGGAAAGTCGTGGACCCCTACCAGCCCGACGAGAATCTCCGACTCGGACCTCAGTACGCGCCGTGGAATCCGGAGACGCACTTTCAGTACACCGACGATCACGGCCGCATGAATCATGCGGTGCTGCGGTGTGTGGGCGTGGGTCGCTGCAGGCGGCTCGACGGCGGGACGATGTGTCCGAGCTATCAGGTCACGCGCGAGGAAGAGCATTCGACACGCGGCCGCGCGAGGTTGCTGTTCGAGATGTTCGAAGGGAAGGTCGTTCCGCAGTCGTGGCGCAATGAGGCCGTCAAGGAGTCACTCGATCTCTGCCTGGCCTGCAAGGGTTGCAAGGGCGACTGTCCCACGCAGGTCGACATGGCCACGTACAAGTCCGAGTTCATGGCGCACTACTACGAGGGACGCCTGCGCCCCATGCCCGCCTACACGATGGGATTGATTTACTGGTGGGCGGGACTGGCCTCGAAGGCACCGGGTCTCGCCAACGCGATGATGGCCCTGGGCAAGCCGTTCTCCGGGGTGGCCAGGGAGCGGCGGATGCCGCGGTTCGCGCCTCAGACGTTCCGGGAGCGTTTTGCGTCTCGGCCGAAGAAGGCAGGCGGGAAGCGCGTGCTGCTCTGGCCGGACACGTTCAACAACCATTTTCTGCCCGAGACCGCGCTCGCCGCCGTCGACGTTCTGGAGAGGGCCGGCTATCGTGTGGAGATCCCTCGCAAGCGGCTCTGTTGCGGACGTCCCCTCTACGACTGGGGCTTTCTGGATCTGGCGAAGAAGCAGCTGAGGGAGATCCTGGACACTGTCGACGAGGACCTTCCCATCATCGGCCTGGAACCGAGTTGCGTCTCGGTCTTCCGCGACGAGTTGCCGAGCCTCTTTCCAAACGACGTGCGTGCGCTGCGCATCTCGCGCGCGACGCTCACATTGAGCGAGTTCCTGGCGGCGGAGAATGTGGAGTTGCCCTCACTGGTTCGGAAAGCCATCGTCCAGGCGCACTGCCATCACAAGGCGGTCATGCGCTTCGATGCGGAGGAGATGCTGCTTCGGAAGATGGGGCTGGAGCTGATACACCCGGACTCGGGATGCTGCGGGATGGCCGGAGCGTTCGGTTTCGAGGCGAAGCATTACGATCTCTCGATGAAGCTCGGGGAGAGAGTGATCCTGCCGCTGGTGCGCGAAGCCGAAGCCGAGACGCTGATCATCGCGAATGGATTCTCCTGCCGCGAACAGATCGAGCAGGGCACGGGCCGGAAGACGCTGCATTTCGCCGAGGTGCTGAGGATGGCGATGCGATGAAAGCGCGCGCCTTGATTCTCGGCCACCCCATCCGTCAGATCCTGATCGTCTTTCCCCTTGGCCTGCTGGCCACTTCGTTCTTTTTCGATCTGGCCTGGCTGATGCGCGGGAGGGAGCAGCTGGCGATCGTGGCGTGGTGGCTGATTTTTGCCGGAGTGACCGGTGGCGTCGCCGCGGCAGTCTTCGGATTCATCGACTGGCTGGCCATTCCGCGCCGAACGCGCGCGCGGCGCGTGGGAGCGTTCCACGGCGGCGGCATGGGGATCGTCGCCGTGCTCTACGCGGCAAGCTGGCTGCTCCGGCGCGACACTCCGGCGAATCCCGAGGCGACGGCCATCCTGCTGTCAGGACTCGGCGTTCTGCTGACGGTGGTCACTGGCTGGCTCGGAGGCGAGCTCGCGGACCGGATGGAAGAAGTTTGAGAAGGGTGTCCGTTCTCGGTGGTCTGACCCTCTTCGCCGGTCTGCTCAAGCACACGTAACCCGACAACTGGGGACGTTGGACCTTCAGCAGAACCACTTCCGCTATCCGACTGCGATGTAGTGGGCGAGGAGCTCCAAGGAGCGGACAACGGACAACCGACAACACGTCGAGGGGGCGGGCCGAAGCCCGCCGCCTTGACGGTCACAGTCTGTTGCGATCTCGATCGTTGTCAGAGTTGTCGTTGCGGGAGTTCACGGAGCGTTCCTGCCCGCCGAAAGTGTTTCGGTTCCCACCGGACGATTCGAAACCGGGCCGCTCCTCGTTCGCCTGTCGGACGAACGGCTGGGCTCCATTTTCCTGGGCGATGTCTCCGCCGTTGCTGTCGCTGTTCGGGCCGGAATTCGCGCGAGCGCGTGCTCCCCGGCTATGGCCGCCTTCCCGGCCGATCGCTGCCATGTGGGCGCGATCGCGGCTGACGGCCTCGCCGCCTTTCCGGCCGGCGACGCGCGCCTCATCGGACGTGAATTCGTGAGCGGTGCCCTTGGCGTGTGCAGCGCGTCCGCCTTTGCTCGCAATTTCCCGCTGCTTCGAAGCGTCCATCGACGCAAAACCGCGTTTGCTCGTTGCCATGAGTGGTCTCCTTCGGGGTTCGTAAACCGTGTCGATCCTGCCCTGCCGGCTGCTCCAACCGCACTCAGGAAGGAGCACGAAGCGTGCCGCTACGCAGTGTTTGCAGGGTTTTCTTGGATTCCTTCAACGCGCACCGTTCTTGCTCTGGTGCAGCCGATGCACCAGGAATCAACCCCGCTCTGGCACGGCACCGCGGCAACCCCTCGTTTCGAGCCCCTTCGCGGCGACGTTCATACTGACGTGGTCATCGTCGGCGCGGGCATCACCGGACTCACCGCCGCTCTCCTGCTCGCCGAGAAGGGACGACGGGTCGTGGTCGTGGAGAAAGAGACCATCGGTTCTGGAGAGACTGGCAATACGACAGCGCACATCACCGCGGCCATCGACGCCCGCTATCACTATGTGAAGCGCCACTACAGCAAGGAAGAAGCGAAGCTCGTCGCCGACGCCGGCCGCGCCGCAATCGACAAGATCGCGGAGCTCGTGCAGCGCTTCTCCATCGACTGCCACTTCCGTCGCGTACCGGGATATCTCTACACGGAGAAACGCAAGTATGTCTCGGAGCTGAAGAACGAGGCTGCGGCCGCGCGTGAGGCGGGCCTGGACGCGCAGTGGGTGGCCGACGTGCCGCTGCCCTTCGAGACGCGCGGCGCGGTGCTCTGGCCCGATCAGGCGCAGTTTCACCCGCGCGAGTATCTGGCCTCGCTCGCAAAGCAGGCCGCGGCCGCGGGGGTGCAGATCTTCGAGCGCACGTTCGCGACGAAGGTCGGGAACGGAAGCGTGGAGACCGAGGGCGGACGCATCACCGCGGACGCAGTGTTCATGGCGACGAACGTTCCCATTCAGGGTTTCACGCACGTGCACATCAAAGGAACGGCGTATCGCACCTACGCCATGGCGTTTGCGGAGACCGGCCAGTACCCGCCGGGCCTCTTCTGGGATACCGCCGATCCGTATCACTACACGCGCTGGCAGGAAACGGACTCGGGTTCTTTTCTCATCGTGGGCGGCGAGGACCATCGTGTCGGCGAGGAATCGGATACGGATGGTTGTTTCGAGCGCCTTTCGGACTACACCCGCGAACAGTTTGGTACGCGTCCCGAGCGCTATCGCTGGTCCGGGCAGGTCATCGAGCCGCATGGTGGTCTGCCGCTCATCGGCGGCAGCGGCGACGTGTATGTTTCGACGGGATACTCGGGTCAGGGAATGACGTTCGGCACCGCCGGCGCGATGCTCGTCAGCGATCTCATTCTCGGCGTACGCAATCCGTGGGCGGATCTGTTCGATCCGAAACGCAACCGCCCGCACATGACCACGAAAGAGTTCATCACCGAGAACCTGCACTTTCCCGCGCATCTCATCGCGGACCGCCTCACCACAGCTGACGTCGAGGCCCGAAGCACCGAGGAAGTGCGACCCGGCGAAGGGAAGATCATCAAGGTGGACGGGAAGAAGATCGCAGCATTCCGCGACGACAACGGATCGCTGCACTGCCTGTCGCCTGTCTGTACGCACATGAAGTGCGACGTCGCCTTCAACGCGGCGGAGCGCACCTGGGACTGTCCTTGCCACGGGTCGCGTTTCTCAGTGACGGGCGACGTCTTGAACGGCCCCGCGCACACGCCGCTGGAGAAAATTTAACGCCGTCTGGCGTCAGCTCAGTGGAGCGGTGGGCTCTCAGCCCGCCGAGGCACTCGCGAAGAGTTTGCGGCGGTCGAACACTGTCGGGCGGCGCGTCCTACCGGGGCCGCGTGGCGGAGGGAGAGGGATTCGAACCCTCGGTAGAGGTTTACCCCCTACGGCGGTTTAGCAAACCGCTGGTTTTAGCCGCTCACCCATCCCTCCGTGCTGAAGCGCGCATGTTAAAGGTTTGTCGGGGGAGGAACAATTCCCCGGGCTGATCTATGGCACATCGATCACCACCTGCGGCAGTTCGGCGTCTGACTCGAGCAATCCTCCCCTGCTGGACAAACGAAGTCTGAGCACGCTGGAGTGAGAATTGGCGGAGGAGGTGGGATTCGAACCCACGGTACCGTTTCCGGTACGGCGGTTTTCAAGACCGCTGCCTTAAACCACTCGACCACTCCTCCGTGGTGCGTCCGAACAACACGCGGCGGCCATTCTATTCGGGGCGAGCGTCGCTGAACACCCGGTGGGGGCGGGGCGACTGCCGTTCCGTCAGGGCAGGAGATTCACGTCGATGGTGATCTTCAGCTTCAGGCGCCGATGCTGGCGCAACTCGTCCATGGTCAGGTTGAGGGGGATGCTCACCTCTTTCACGAGTCCGTCGTTCACCCGGCGCTCGGGCTGCTCTGTCACCGTCATCGCCGTCCGCTCTCCGCCCAGGACTGGGAGTGAATCCAGGATTCCAGCCGGCAGAGCGATCTCGATGGACGTCATGGGAGTCTCCATCTCCGGATCGTCCGAGCTGCCGAAGTACTCGTCGAAGGGGTTGGTTTGCGGCGGCCGCAGCGCCGTCGTGACTGGCGAGGCGTGCTGCTCTGGCAACAGCTCCGTTCTGACGAGAGGGATGGTGTCGTCATCTGTGGCGTGGTCGAGCTCGAACTGAGGCTCATCTACGGGACGGGGAGGAGGCGAAGCAGGGGGCGGCGAGGGCGGTGTGGCCGCGTTCGACGCCACAGCGCTCGCCGTGGTGGACGGCGGGTCGTCATCATCCTCCCAGAGCGAGTCCTTTGCGTGCCGCGGGTCGGTCCTGGGGTTGAGGATCTGGATGTCGAGAGGCTCGGACCCGTCCAGGCCGTACTTTTTGACGAGGTGTGCGAGGACGAGCTGAGTGATGCCCTTGAGCGTCTCTTCGACGCCGAAGCCGCTCGTGGCAACGGACTCGAACGAGGGCGCGTTGAGATTGTTGAGGTCCGCGTTGAGACCCGCCACGGCCCTCGCATTCGGCAGGTCACGCTTGTTGTACTGAATCACCACAGGGATCTCACGGATGCGAATCCCCTGACGCTTGAGGTTGTCCTCGAGGTTCTGCAGCGATTCCTGATTCGCATCCAGGGCGAAGTCCTGGCTGTCCGCGACGAACACGATCCCGTCGGCACCTTTCAGCACGAGCTGGCGCGTGGAGTTGTAGTAGACCTGCCCCGGCACCGTGTAAAGCTGCAGCTTGGTGCGCATGCCGCGGATCTTGCCGAGGTCGAGCGGGAGGAAATCGAAGAAGAGCGTGCGATCCGTCTTCGTCGCCAGCGAGAGCATCTTGCTCCTGTTGTTCGAAGGCAGCGAGTCGTACACGAACTGGAGGTTCGTCGTTTTCCCGCAGAGACCGGGTCCGTAGTAGACGATCTTTGCCGTGATTTCTTTAGTGGCGTAGTTGAAGAGGACCATGGAGGCTCCGGACGGATGAGGGTACGCAATTTAGGGGGGACAGGCAATCCCAAGTGCCCTATCATGCGCGAACCTGCGGAGGTGGGCATGACAGTTCGGCGACTCTTCGCCATCGCGGCGCTTCTGGTTCCCATGCTCGTTCGCGCCGATGCGCCCGGCGTCTACGCCATCACCGGCGCGACGGTCCATCCCGTTTCGGCCCCTCCCATCCCCAACGGTGTGGTGATCGTCCGGGACGGTCTCATCGAATCGGTCGGCGCAAACACGACGATCCCCGCGGACGCGGCGATCGTCGATGCGGCGGGCGCTCACGTCTATCCGGGCCTCATCGACGCGCACACATCGCTGGGCTTCACAGCAGCCACCAGCGCGCGAGGCGGCGGAACAACCGGGGTCGCCGCCCCCCGGCCTGCGGAGCCCACGCCCGACGCACTCGCCGTCCGGAACGTGAAGTTGACGGACGACGACGCCGACAGCCGTCGCGCGACGGGAGTCACGACCATCGTCACCGCACCCGCCACCGGCATCTTCAACGGTCAGTCCGTCGTCCTGAACCTCGGCAGTGGTCCCGCCGAGTCGCGCGTCATCAAGAGTCCCGCGGCGCT
Organism: Acidobacteriota bacterium; assembly: GCA_031388865.1. Classification (GTDB taxonomy): domain Bacteria; phylum Acidobacteriota; class Thermoanaerobaculia; order Gp7-AA8; family Gp7-AA8; genus QHVT01. Next base: position 7,140 of record JANMSA010000668.1, read on the forward strand.
GCAGATCTCGTTCAACCCGCGCCCGACCTGGACGTATCCGGACAGCATCATGGGCGTCGTGTCGTACATCCGGCAGACGTTCTTCGACGCTCAGCAGCACACTGCCGCATCGGAAATCTACTCGCGCTCGCCCGGAGGGTTGGAGCGGCCGCCGGACAACCCGGGCCTCGAGGCGTTGCGCCCCGCTTTGCGTCGCGAGATGCCCGTGGTATTCGTCGCCGATACGGCGAATGCAATGCGCCGCGCCGCGGCCATCGCACGGGAGCTGAACCTCCGCACGATCTTCGCGGGCGCGCGCCAGGGATACGCGATGGCCGCGGACTTGAAGAACGTACCGGTGCTCGTGTCGGTGAAGTGGGCGGTGGCGCCGACGGACAAAGACGACCGCGAAGAGCAGCCGCTGCGCGTGATCCGCGACCGGCAACTGGGACCGACGACGCCCGCCGAACTGCGCAGGAACGGCGTCGAGTTCGCGCTGGTCAGCGGAGCGGGAAAGGCAGGTGACTACCTTCCGGGAATCCGCAAGGCCATCGAGAACGGCCTTTCGGCGGAGGATGCGCTGCGCGCGACGACGCTGTCGCCAGCGCACATCTTCGGCGTGGATCGGCAGCTCGGCTCCCTCGAGCGCGGCAAGATCGCGAATCTCGTGATCAGCGACAAGCCGCTGTTCGACAAGGCCGCGAAGGTGAAGCGCGTGTTCGTCGACGGCCGGGAGATCCGTCTGGTGGCGGAAGACAAGAAGGACGCTGCAGACGCTGCAGCCTCGACGGCGCCGATCGACGGGACATGGGCGATCACCGTCCGCGCGCCGGACGGCAACGTGGCCATCCAGATGACGCTGCGTGCCGAGGACGGCAAACTGACCGGTACGTTCTCCGGCGACCGCGGCTCCGGAGACATTCGCGGAGGCTCGGTCGATGGCAACGCAGTCGAGGTCACGATCGGTGCACAGAGTGAGGGATCCGAAGCGAGCGATTGGGTGTTCCGAGGAACGCTGGACGGAGACTCGATGAAAGGCTCTGTCACTACGACCCTCGGCAACTTCGAGTTCACCGGGAGCAAATCGAAATGAGCGCAAACGGTCGGGTCCTGTCGAACCGCTGGTGGAGCGGTGGACTCTCAGCCCGCCGGGCTCCCGGCGTAGTGGTCCCCAGCGCCTGGCGGGCTAAGCGCCCGCCGCTCCACTGGATCGTCCTGTTGATTGCGCTGCCTGTTTTCTCGCAGGAGCGCGTCACACTGATCCGCAACGCGACGGTGCTCACGATCACGAACGGCACCATCGAAAACGGCTCGGTGCTGATCCGCGGCACGAAGATCGCCGCGGTCGGAAAGAACGTCGATGCGCCGTCGGGTGCTCGCGTGATCGATGGCACGGGCAAGTTCGTGATGCCCGGCATCATCGACACGCACAGCCACACCGGCGTCGAAGGCGGCATCAACGAGATCTCGCTGCCGAACACCGCGATGGTGCGCATCGCTGATGCTTTGGACGGCGACGACATCTCCGCGTACCGGCAACTGGCTGGCGGCACGACGATGGCGCTCGTGCTGCACGGATCGGCGAACGCAATCGGCGGACAGAGTCAGGTTCTGAAGTGGAAGTGGGGACGTCCCGTGCAGGAGTGGATCGTCCCAGACGCACCGCGCACCATCAAGTTCGCATTGGGCGAGAACCCGAAGTCCGCGAACTTCCGGCCGCCCGAGGGACAGGCGCGGCAGTATCCGGCGACGCGGATGGGCGTCGAGGACCTGATCCGCAAGTCTTTCATCGATGCGCGGGACTACATGTCCGCGTGGGAAGAGTACGAGGCAAAACGGAAGCGCAAGGAAACGGCAATCGCCCCGCGACGCGACCTGCTCATGGAGACGATGGCGGACATCCTCCGCGGCAAGATCGACATCCACGCGCACTGCTATCGCTCGGACGAGATGATCATGCTGCTCGACCTCGCGGACGAGATGGGCTTCAAGATCCGCGAGCTGCAGTACGTGCTCGAGGGCTACAAGGTCGGGCGTGAGATCGCGAAGCACGGCGCCGGCGCGGGCACGTTCATCGACTGGTGGGGATACAAAGCCGAGGCGTATGACGCGACTCCCTACAACGTCGCGCTGATGCTGCGCGATGGCGTGCTCACCTCGGTCAACTCCGACTCCGACGAGCTTGCGCGCCACCTCAATCACGATGCTGCCAAGGCGATGAAGTACGGTGGCGTATCCGAAGAGGACGCGCTTCGCCTTTGTACGATCAACGGCGCGAAGCAGCTCCGCCTCGACCATCGCCTCGGGTCCATCGAAGTGGGCAAGGACGCGGATCTGGCCATCTGGAACGGGCATCCGCTCTCCAGCTACTCGCGGGTCGACACGACCTTCATCGAGGGCGAGGTCTACTTCGACCGCGACGAGGACCTGCGACAGCGCGAGGATCGCCGCAAGGAAAAAGTGCAGCGCCTGAAGAAGGAAGCGGATGACGCCGCGGCCGCGAAGAAAGAGAAGCCGAAGGAGAAAAAGGATGCGTAGTCTCGTCTTCGCGCTGCTGTTCACGTCGTCCGCGCTCGCGCAGTCCACCATCCTCAATAGTCCCGGCATCAAGCCGGTGGTGGCGATCCGCAACGCGACCCTCGTTCCGGTGACGAGCGCGCCGATTGCGAACGGAACGATCGTGTTCGCGAACGGCGTCATCACCGCCATCGGTGCAAGTGCTGCCGTTCCCGCGGGCGCCACGGTCATCGACGGTACGGGCCTCTTTGTCTATCCCGGCATGATCGACTCCGGCTCCAACGTCGGGCTGGTCGAAACGGACGCGGTGCCGGGCACCGTGGACACGACCGAGATCGGCGACTTCAACGCGAACGCGAAGGCGGCTGTGGCGATCAACCCGCACAGCGAACTCGTTCCCGTGACGCGCGTGAACGGCGTGACGCACGTCGTTGCGACTCCCGAGGGCGGCATCATCTCGGGGCAGAGCGCGCTGATTCAGCTCGCGGGGTGGACACCGCCGGAGATGGTGGTGAAGAGTCCCGCAGCGATGAACATCCGTTTTCCGCGTCTGCGCAGCGGCGGACAGTCGTCGGACGAGGATGCGGAGAAGGAGCAGCGGAAGTCGTACACGAAGGACGTCGACCGGCTCCGCGATGTGCTCCGCGACGCGCAGGCCTACGCCAGGGCAGCGACCGCCCGTGCGGCGAACGGTCGCGTGCGCCGCTACGACCGCGATCTGCTCCTCGAGGCGCTGGTGCCGGTGGTGGAGGGACGCGTTCCGGTGGTGATGCACGCGAGCCTCGCGCGGGACATCCGCGCGGCTCTGACGTTCGCGGACGAGTTCAAGCTGAAGGTGATCCTGGCCGGCGCGCAGGACGTCGGGCTGGTCGTCGACGAAGTGAAGCGACGCAACATCCCCGTGATCCTCGGTCCGATCCTCTCGTTGCCGCAACGCGAGGACGATGCCTACGATCTCCTCTTCACCAACGCGAAGACTCTGCACGACGCCGGGATCGCTTTCGCCATCCAGACGAGCGACGCACACAACACGCGCAATCTCCCGTACCACGCGGCCTCCGCGGCAGCGTTCGGCCTGCCGAAGGATGTGGCGCTGAAAGCGGTCACGCTGTACCCCGCGCAGATCTGGGGCGTCGCCGACCGCATGGGCTCCCTCGAAGTGGGTAAGAACGCGAGCTTGATCGTCACCAACGGCGATCCGCTGGAGATCCGCACCAGCGTCCTGCGCGTCTTCATCGGCGGGGAGGAGGTCTCGATGGACTCGCGGCACACGCTGCTTTACGAGAAGTTTGGGAAGCGGCCTTGATTCTTCGGTTGTCCGTTGTCGGTTATCTGTGCAGCATTGACTGAGGACCCAGTGGCGAGAGTGATCTCTTGCTCTCGGGGTTTCGGTTCTCAGATCGGATGGACGACTCCGATCACGTCCTGTGGTCCAGGCCTTACGTCGCAGACAACCGACAACAGACAACCGACAACGATTCACGAAGTCAGGAGCCGCAACCCAACACAGCGCACCCCCGAATGCGCTACTATCCGCGTCCTGTTCTTTCACAACCTCAGTTCGAGACGGTGAACGGGAAGCCGGTTTGATACCGGCGCGGCCCCCGCCACTGTAACCGGAGACGACTCACGCCTTGGTCGGCAAGACCCCCACTGCGAACAGCGGGAAGGGGGCGTGAGAAGGAAGACCCGGAAGCCAGGAGACCGGCCGTTTCGAACCCCACAAGAGCGCGCTCTGCGCTCTGCACGACCTTCGGAGGGAAGGAGTCGTCATGCGTTACCGTCATCTATTTTCATTCCTCATTATCAGCGCTGCTTTTCCGCTCATCGCTCAGATGAACGACGAGATCGTCGTCACCGCGTCCGCGTTGCCGGAGGCGGTGGAGTCGGTTCCCGCGTCGGTGACCGTGGTGACGCGCGAGGAGATCGACAGTCGCGCGGCGCGCGACGTGGCTGATGTGCTCCGCGAGGTGCCGGGCCTCCACCTGAGCCGCACCGGCTCGCCGGGTCGCGCCACTTCCCTGTTCACGCGTGGCTCGAACTCGAACCACACGCTGGTCCTCTGGAACGGCCTCGAAATCACGAACCCGTACTTTTCCGGCTACGACTGGGGGCGTTTCTCCACCGTCGGCGTGGAGCAGGTGGAGGTGGTGCGCGGTCCGTACTCCGCACTCTATGGATCGGACGCCATCGCCGGCGTGGTGAATGTGTTGACGACCTCGAAGCGCAACGGCTTCCGCGCGCTTGCAGAGGGAGGCGAGCATGGCCTTCGAAACGGAAGTGTGAGCGGCACGTACGCCGGCAGCGCCGTGGGCGGCAGCGCGGCGTTCGAGTTGCGGGAGGATGATGGGTTTGCGTCCAACGACGATTTCTCCCAGAACAGCGCCAGCGCTGCCTTGCAATGGGACGTCACGCAGACGTTCGTGGCCGGACTCTCCGCCCGCTACACCACGTACGACCTCGGCATCCCGACGAATCTCAACGCCGCCGGCGACGCGATCGTGCCGAGTCCGAACCGCCGTCAGGACGGCAGCGAGCGTCAACTGGCTCTTCCCCTCAGTCAGACGCTCGGAAGGTTCTCGTATGACCTGACACTGGCTGAGAGCCGGCGCGACGATGCGTTCAACGATCCGGATGATTCGTTCGGTCTGGTGAGCACTGCGACGGAAAGTACGACCCGCCGCGCGCGCCTGACCACGCGTACGAACACGTCGTTCGGCACGATCGTCGCGGGCGGCGAGTACGAGCACGCTGAAGTCGACGACGTCACGAACTTCGGGCCCAACTTCACGGGAGGCGAGCGCACGGAGCGCTCGCTCTTCGCGGAAGACCGCATGACGCGCAAACTCGGCGAGACCTCGCGGCTCGAGCTCAGCGCCGGTTTGCGCTGGGACGACTACGAGACGTTCGGTAGCGAGCTGTCGCCACGTGTGGCGGCCGCGTGGATCGCCGGAAGCAGCAAAGTGCGGGTTGCCTTCGGCGAGGCCTTTCGCGCGCCTGCCGTAGGAGAGCTTTACTTCCCGTTTGCCGGCAACCCTGATCTCGAAGCGGAGCGCAGCCGCAGCTTCGAGGCCGGCTATGACCACGGCGCCGGTCTCTCGGCGACGCTGTTCCAGAGCGACTACGACAACCTGATCGTGTTCGATTCGGCGACGTTCATTTTTCAGAATGTTGGTGCAGCGTCGGCGAGGGGACTCGAGGTCGAGCTGCGGCGCGAGCTGACCCGCGCGCTCCGCTCAACGCTGTCGTACACGTACACGGACACCGAGGAGAAGGGTGCGAATCGCCCGCTTCTTCGCCGCCCACAGCACTCCGGCTCGCTCTTCGTCAGCTACCGCACCGGCATCGTCGACACGAACCTGGTCGTTCTCCACACAGGCCAGCGCGCGGACATCCTGCCGGTTGCGCCCTTCTCCCGCGCGACCAATGAGTCCTACACCACTCTCGACGCGAACGTGCAGGTCGACCTGGGTCGCTTCACCCCGTACCTGCGCGTGGAGAACCTGACAGACGTCGCGTACGAGGAAGTGCTCGGCTATCCCTCGGCATCGCGTCGCGTGGCGCTGGGAGTGCGCTTCGGGATGTAGGTGCTTTGAGCCGTGATCACGGCTCACGCTGTAGGGACGCAACTCGTCAGCGGCTTCAATCCGCTGTCATCCCGAGCGCCCGGGTCGAGGGACCTGTGTGGGCGGGGCGACAGGAATGAGCATTTGATGCCCCTCCCGCCCAGGTCCCTCGACTCGACGCTCGGGATGACAAACCGCGTTCCTTTCCGCTCCGCATCTCCGCCGCTCGCGGGCGTCTCACGCGGCCGCGATGCGCGTGATGGTTTCGATTGCGCGAGCGACCTGCTTCTCGCGCTTCTCGATCTTCTTCGCGCGGCCGATGACGTCCTCGATCAGCGCCCAGGTCACGTTCGACGGCTGGTAACGGTCGGGTGAGGACTCTGCGACGTGGCGTCCGAGAGCGCCGAGAGCGGTGTGATAGGGGAGAGGGGTGGCGGCGCCGGTGCGCGCGAGCTCGTCGATGTAGCGCGCGACCAGCAGCCCGACCGCGGAGGACTCGACGTAC
>JANMSA010000676.1:0-8810 GCA_031388865.1 Acidobacteriota bacterium
TGCGGACTCCTAGAGCTCCGACCGCAAAAGCTCGTCGTCCGTGATGCATGCCAGCTGCTCACTGACAACTGACAACTGACAACCGACAACAGATCGAAACCCGAGCACGCAGACAACCCGCAACCAGCAACCGAAACTACCCGTGGAACAAATCATGCCCCTCCCGGCTTCTGATTGGCGACGATGCGGCCCACCCTCTCCACTTCCACGATGCGCAAGGTGCTCGCGCTGCTGATCGTGGGGATCGCCTCCGCGCTCGGTCCGGCCACGGCCGTCATCGGATTCTGCGCGAAGTTGCCCTGCTGCTTCGGAGCGGCGAAGAGTGGTCCGGCCGTAGTCGCCCCTCCGGGCTGCTGCAGCACGATCAGCTGCTACGAGGCGCCGCCGCATGACCTCACGGTTGGTGCGAAGGCCAAGGTCTTTCCTCCTGCAACGCTTGCGGTTCTGCGCGTCGCTTCCCCGATGCCGCAGGTCTTCGCTGCACCGCTGACGTTCGACGACACGTCCCCTCCCGCCACCACGAGCGATCGTCTCTCGACGCTCTCCTTCTTCCTCATCTGAACTTCCAGCCCGTGTGATCCGGCCGGCGCAGCCACGCGCCGTGTCTCGTCGTTCCCACGCAGCTGGAGGTTCCATGCAGCCCACATTCTTCGTCGCCGTCGCGGCGACTCTTCTTCTCACGCTCCCCGTGCGTAGCCAGACTCTCGACTGGAACAACGCAGATGCCGTAGTCCGGGAAGTCATGGAGCGACATCCTGCACTCGCTTCGATCGCGGCGCGTACAGATGCCGCCGGTGAGCGAACGCGTTTCGCAGGTGCCTACCCCAACCCGATGGTCATGGCCGGGCTGCAGGACCGGCAGATCGATCTCACGCGTGACGAGATGATGAGCATGTACATGGTCGGCGCCTCGCAGACCATTCCGCGCAAGGGGCGTCGCGATGCGCTGAAGCGTGCCGCAGTGCTCGAGGCGGCTCAACTGCCGCTCGAGGAACGCAGTCTGCGTGAGGAGATTCGCCGCGACGTGCTGTTCGCGTACTACGACCTCGCCGCTGCCGACAGCCAGATCCGAGCGACCGAGCAGCTGGCCACCGCAGTCGATGCCATCGTTGCAGCGGCGCGCTTCCGGTACGAAGTCGCCACGACCATCCAGGCAGACGTCATCCGCGCGCAACTGCTGAGCACAGACATCGAGCACCAGCTGGTGACCCTCGGCGGCCTTCGCCGCGTCGCCGCCGCAAGGCTGCTGGCACAACTCGGCCTCCCGGTCACCGGCGAGATCCCGCCGCTGCGCCTCGCGCACTCGACTGCGGCCAGGGAGCTCGCCGAACCGCCCACCGTACCGTCGAACCATCCGGCGCTGGCGACGGTGACGAACGAGATCGAGTGGCGCGAGCAGGCCATCAAGCTGGCGAAGCTGATCGGGAAACCCGATTGGAACCTCGAGGCGTCGTACGGGATGAGGCCGACGCAGAAGGACATGTTCAGTGTCGTCGCACGCGTCGAGCTGCCGCTTCGCAGGCGGTCGGTGATCGAGCCGCAGATCCGCGCGGCCATCGCCGAGCGCGACGCCGCCACGCAGCGCCTCGACGAAGTCCGCCGTCGTCTGCTCCAGGACCTCGGGGTCGCGTACGCGCAACACGCCGCCGCCAACAAGCAGGTGCTGCTGCATGAACAGGTGCTCGTGCCGCAATCGAAGCTCGCCTTCGACTCGACGCTCGCCGCCTATCAGTCAGGGAAGGACAACTTCGAGTCCGTGCTGAATACCGAGTCGGCCTGGCTGCGCCTGGAAATCGACTACTACGGCTTCCTCGCCCAGCACATCAAGGCCATCACCGACTTCGAGGCGCTGCAACGCGGAGCCCGCACCGGGGCCAGCGGCGGCGGCATGACCGCCCCAACCGCTTCCGCAACGGCGAGACCCTCCGGGAACGCCATGAGCTCCATGAGGTGAATGTCATGAATCGCAAAAACATCGGAATCCTGGCCGCGATCGCGGTCGTCATCGCTCTCGTCACCGGTGGTGTGCTCTGGCAGCGCTCGACCACCCACGCCGGTCACGAGCCGGGAGAGGCGGCACAGAGTTCGGCCTACTACTGCCCGATGCACCCCACGGTGACCTCGGACAAGCCGGGCAACTGCCCGATCTGCGGAATGAAGTTCGTGAAGCGTACCAGCTCGCAGCAGGCAGATACCGCGACGCAGCTGGCCACGGCGGGGAAGCTCCAGCCAGGGATTGCATCGGTCTCACTCACGCAAGCGCAGCGCGTCCTTGCCAATGTGAGAACCGTGAAGGTATCGATGACCACCAGCACCACGGAACTGGCCACGACCGGCCGGGTCACGTTCGATGAACGCCGCATGGCGCAGGTGACCTCGTACACAGCGGGGCGCATCGAGCAGTTGTCGGTGAACTTTACAGGCGATTCGGTCGTGAAGGGCCGTGCGGTGGCGACGATCTACTCGCCCGATCTCTACTCGACACAGCAGGAGTACCTGCTCGCGCTGGCCAATCGTGAGCGCATGCGCAGCGCCGGCTTCCCGGAGGCACGCAGCGCCGCCGGCGATCTCGTCGACTCGACACGCCGCCGCCTCCAGCTCTTCGGAATGACCAGCGCGCAGATCGATCGCCTCGCCTCGGGCGGCAAGCCGTTCTACACGACCACCATCATCTCGCCCGTATCAGGGTTCGTCACCCAGAAGCTCGTTGTGCCGCAGCAGTACGTCGCACAGGGACAGGCGCTTTTCCAGGTAGCCGATCTCTCGGTCGTCTGGGTCGAGGCGGACATCTACGAACAGGATCTCTCGAAGGTGGCCATCGGTCAGCGCGTCAGCGTCAACACCCCGTCACTCCCTGGGGTGACCCTGCCAGGAACCGTGGCGTTCGTGCAGCCGACCGTGACAGGCGACAGCCGCAGCACGCGCGTGCGCATCGAGCTGCCCAACCGCAACCTGCAGCTCAAGCCTGACATGTACGTGAGCGTCCGTCTCTTCGGCATCGCGGGTCGCGCAGCAATCACCGTCCCGCCCACGGCCATCATCGATCGCGGCCAGCAGCAGTTCGTGTGGGTCGAGGTGTCGCCCGGCAACTTCACTTCGCGTCCGGTCACACTGGGCGCGAGAACGCCGGAGCGCGTCGAGATCCTCACGGGACTCAATCCCGGCGAAACGGTCGCCATCGAAGGCGGCTTCCTGCTCGATTCCGAGGCACAACTTCGCGGCCCGGGGCAGGGATAAGCCATGCAGACCCTCGTCCGCAGGATCATCGAGCTCTCCGCGCGCAACCGTTTCATCGTGCTCGCGCTCTGCGCCGCCCTCATCGCGGTCGGGATATGGGCGACGCTCAACACTCCCCTCGACGCAATTCCCGACGTGTCGGACAACCAGGTGATCGTCTACGTCGACTGGCCGGGCCGTTCGCCGCAACTCGTCGAAGATCAGGTCACCTACCCGCTCGCGTCCAACCTGCAGGGACTGCCGAACCTGAAAGCCGTACGGGCGCAGTCGATGTTCGGCTTCTCGCTCGTCTACGTCATCTTCGACGACGACGTCGACATCTACTGGGCGCGCACCCGCGTGCTCGAGCGGCTCAACTACATCTCCGGCCTTCTTCCCGGTGGCGCCGTCCCCCGCCTTGGACCCGAAGGCACGGGAGTCGGTCACGTCTTCTGGTACACGCTGCAATCGAAGCAGCACGATCTCGCCCAGCTCCGCGCGGTTCAGGACTGGTATCTGAAACTCGGCCTGCAGGCGACGCCCGGGGTCGCCGAAGTCGCGTCGATGGGCGGGTTCGTCAAGCAGTATCAGATCAACCTCGATCCGGTGAAGATGGCCGGTCGCGGTGTCTCGCTCGATGCAGTCGTGAACGCGGTCCGCCGCTCGAACAACGACGTCGGCGGTCGTCTGCTCGAGATTGGACAGACTGAGTACATCGTGCGCGGCATCGGCTACGTGCGCTCCATCGCGGATCTCTCGAACATCGTCGTTGATGCGCCGAACGGTGTGCCGGTCTTCCTCTCCTCCCTCGGCACCGTGAGCACGGGAGGGGAGATGCGCCGCGGTCTCCTCGACGAGAACGGTACCGGCGAAGTGGTCGGCGGGATCGTCGTCGCGCGGTACGGTGAGAACGCGAAGGAAGTCATCGATGCGGTCAAAGCCCGTCTGGCGGAGTTGGAGAAAGGTCTTCCCGCCGGCGTCACCATCCGCACCGCTTACGACCGTTCCGAGCTCATCGAGCGCGCCGTCGATACTCTGAAATCGGCGCTCACCGAGGAGGCGATCATCGTCTCGGTGGTCGCCATCGTGTTCCTCCTGCACCTCGGCTCCGCGGCTACCGTCCTGGTAGGGCTGCCGCTCTCCGTGCTCTTCAGCTTCATCCTGATGAAGTTCTTCGGCATCACCTCCAACATCATGTCCCTCGGCGGCGTGGCGCTGGCGATCGGCGAGATCGTCGACGCCTCGATCGTCATGGTGGAGAACGCGCACCGCCAGCTGTCGGAAAGAGCCGGGGCCGAGGGCCCAGGGCCGAGGGACGAGGGGGAGAGAATCGGCGCCGACGTTTCGACAGGAGGCGCTTCACCGGCAGGGGTCTCTCCCTCAGCCCTCGTCCCTCGTCCCTCGTCCCTCGAAGTCTCATCCATCGAAGTCTCGCCCCTCGACCGCACAGCCGTCATCATCCGTGCGTCGAAGCAGGTGGGCCCGGCCATCTTCGGATCGCTGCTGGTCATGATCGTGTCGTTCCTGCCGGTGTTCCTGCTCACCGGTCAGGAGGGAAAACTCTTCAAGCCACTGGCCTACACAAAGACCTTCGCCATGCTGGGTGCGTCGATCCTGGCCATCACGCTCGTGCCCGTGATGATGACGTTCTTCCTGCGCGGCCGCTTGCGCACCGAGTCGGAAAATCCTGTGAACCGGTTCTTCACGCGGCTGTACGCGCCATTCCTGAAATGGTCGCTGCGCAATCGCAAGGTGATGCTCGGCCTCAACGTGGCTGCGCTCGTCATCGCCATCCCGATGATGACCAGTCTCGGCAAGGAGTTCATGCCACCCCTCGATGAAGGGTCGCTGCTCTACATGCCGATCGCGATGCCGAGCATCAACATCACCGAGGCCAAACGCCTGCTGCAGATTCAGGATCGGATCATCGCTGCGCATCCGGCAGTGAAGTACGTCCTCGGCAAGGTGGGCCGTGCCGAGACGGCGACCGATCCGGCCCCGGTGTCGATGACCGAGACCATCATCGAGCTGAAGCCGAAGGACCAGTGGCCGGACGGCATGACCAGCGATGACATCATTCAGCAGCTGACCGAGCAGTTGCGGATCCCCGGCGTCACGAACGCCTGGACACAGCCGATCATCAACCGCATCGACATGCTGAACACCGGCGTGCGGACGCAACTCGGCGTGAAAATCTTCGGTCCCGATCTGAAAACGCTGGAAGAGCTCGGGCTGCGGACGGAGGCGATCCTGCGCAAGGTCCCGGGTGCGGCGGATCTCTACACCGAGCGCATCTCCGGCGGGAAGTACCTGAACATCGAGCCCGACCGCGCGGCCATTGCGCGGTTTGGCATTCCGGTCGGTGTGGTGCTGGATGCGATCGAGACCGCCGTCGGCGGCTTGAACGTCACGACGACCGTGGAAGGGCGGGCGCGCTTCCCTGTGCAGGTGCGCTACCTCGCGGACTACCGGGACAACATCGCCGCTCTCAACGGTCTGCTCATCACCATTCCGCGCGGGGGCGGGGCGATGCCCGCGCCGGCATCGCCCTCGGGTGGCGGCGGCATGGGCATGGGCGGAGGCGCCATTGCTCCGGCTGCTGCTCCGGCGCCAGGAGCGGTCGCCTCGGCCGCAACGACGATTCAGTTGCCACTCGGACAGCTTGCCCGCATCACCACAACCCCGGGGCCGGCGATGATCAACTCCGAGAATGGGCAGCTTCGCGCGCTCGTACAGCTCAACGCGCGGGGACGGGACATGGGCTCGTTCGTCGACGAGGCGAAGGCGGCGCTCGACCGCGATCTCAAACTGCCGGCCGGATACTCACTGCAATGGTCAGGGCAGTACGAGAACCAGATTCACGCGAGCAAGCGGCTCCGGGTGATGATCCCGCTGGTCCTGGTGATCATCTTCGCCATCCTCTACTTCACGCTGCATTCGGCGATCGAGGCCGGGCTGGTGATGCTCTCCGTCCCGTTCGCGCTGATCGGCGGCGTGTATCTGATGTGGCTGTACGACTTCAACTGGTCGGTCGCGGTGTGGGTCGGCTTCATTGCTCTCTACGGCGTGGCGGTGCAGACGGGCGTGGTGATGGTGCTGTACCTCCACGAGGCGCTCGACCGGAAAATGCTCGATGGCAACGTGACGGTGCAGGAGATCTTCGACGCGACTGTCGAAGGCGCACTGCTGCGCGTGCGGCCCAAGATCATGACCGTCGCGACCACCGTCTTTGGTCTGGTGCCGCTCCTGTGGGCGACCGGAGCGGGATCCGACGTGATGAAGCCGATCGCGGTCCCGCTGATCGGCGGCATGGTCACGTCGACCATCCATGTGCTTCTGGTGACGCCGATCATCTTCTTCATCGTCAAGCGTCACGAACTGAAGCGCGGAAGGCTCAAGCTCTCCGGACTGCGGGCGACGGAAGAACTGCAGGAGACCAGCGAAGAAGCGGCACGCGCGCGTCCGGAGCTCACACCTGTTGAAAACGTCCGCGAGGAAGAGGCGCCATTGCGGGAGGTGAGTCACGAGGCACCGGGTGGCACACCAGGAAAGAAGAGGGTGATCGTGGGCGGCCTCATTGCCGCCGCGATTGCAGTGGTCATCCTCACGGGCGTAATCCTGATGCGTAAAGACTCGACCGCCGGCCGCCTCGTGCTCGATTCAGAGGTCGCTTCCGGCATCTCGGTGTCTCTGGCAGCGGACGGCCGGCCGCGCTCCGGCACCAATGCGTTCGAGATCAGGTTCGACGACGCGAGCTCGAAGTCTCCGGTCGTTGTCTCGAACGTATCCGCCGAGGCGATGATGCCGGCCATGGGATCCATTGCGCCGATGTCGGAACCATTCGTGCTCGAGAAGGGCGGGAATGTGGGTCAGTATCGTGCAAAGGGAAAGCTGACCACGACAGGGACATGGCAGATCCGCGTGCGTTTCGATGGCCCCGGCGGTCCGGCGCAAGTGATTCTGGAGGTGAACGTTTCGTGAGCAGACCGTCGAACGCGAAGCGCAAACGCACGGGGCGCCGCATGCTCATCGCCTCGGCGGTGATCGCGGGAGGTTTCGTCGCCGTGTACGCCGCCGCGGAAGCGGATATGGCACGCGAGCGCGAGGCTCGCGAGTATCTGGGCGATCAGCTCTACACCGAGACTCGCGGGACCGGGGACCCGGTCGTGTTCATCGCCGGACTGCAAGGCTCGACCAGGTATTGGGGCAGCGCGTTCGACACGCTCGGGAACGATCACCGCCTGATCTTCGTCGACGCCCTTGGCTTCGGCCGCTCGCCGTGGCCCCGCGACAGCGACTACTCGCTGGAGGAACAGGTGGCGTGGTTCCGGCGCACACTGATCGCGCAGGGGGCGACGGCGAACGTGACGTTCGTCGCCCACTCGTTCGGAACGATGATCGCCGCCGCATATGCGGCGCGCTTCCCGGGCGAAGTCTCGCGGGTCGTGCTCCTGGGCACGCCGATCTTCGCGAGCGAGCAGCAGGCGCGCGAGCGCATCCGGAACATGACCACGCTGGGCGCTCTCTTCACCTTCAACAAGACGCTGGCGAACCTGACCTGCATGACCATGTGTGCGTTTCGTCCGGTGCTGCGTCGCGTGCTCCCCGCTCTGCGGCCAGGCCTCGATCCCGCCGTCGTCGCCGATTCCGTGCTGCACGACCTCCCGGCGGTGGACCGTTCCGTGATGCGCATCCTGCTCCGGGAAAAGGTGCAGGATGATCTGCAGAGAATCGGCCGAGTGGCCGTTCTCGTTCACGGCCGCAATGATACGGTCACCCCGATTGCAGACGCGAGGCGGGTCGCGGCCCTGACCGGCGCCTCGCTGATCGAGGTGCCCGGCAATCACCAACAGTATTTTGACGATGGCGTGGACACGATCCACCGCGCCATCCACGGAGAGAAACCATGAGAACACGCATTCTTCCTCTGCTCCTCGTCGTCCTGGCCGCCTGCGCACAGCAGGAGCAGCAGGCAGCGGAACAGACGCCGGCACCGCCCGCGGCGGCGACCTCAGCACCAGCCGGTACATCCGCCGGCGCAGCGCATGAGCAGACCATTCAGGTGGGCGCGGCATTCACGCCCTCATCCGTGACGGTCCCGGCCAATCAGCCCGTGCGGCTGCATTTCCGGCGCACGGACGAAGCCACGTGCGCTGACGAGATCGTGTTCCCGGAGTTGAACCTGCGCAAGAAGGTCGCTGCGAACGCCACCGTTACCTTCGATCTCCCGGCGCAGAAGGCGCGGACGCTCACATTCGCCTGCGGGATGGACATGATCAAAGGAACGGCCGTCGTGCAGTGATGGGCGTTTGCTCTCTCACTGGCGATGTCCTGTCCGGCCGCTGGAGGCATCTTCCTCGTCGTTCCTACATGCGGCCGGGCTCTTGCAGACACTCTGAAGAATGATCACCCGGCCCGCAGTTCTCATCAGCGATGACGACACCGGCATTCGCAACCTGCTCCGAACCGTCACGGAACGCAGTGGCTGTCGCGTCGAGACTGCCGCCAATGGTGTCGAGGCGATGCAGAAGATGCGATCCTTTCGCTTCGATGTCCTTCTGCTCGACCTGATGATGCCGTTGATGAGTGGTTAT
>JANMSA010000684.1:0-4501 GCA_031388865.1 Acidobacteriota bacterium
GCCGATGTTGCCCTGCGGACCGATAGCGCCAGTTGCGCCGATGTCGCCCTGCGGACCGATAGCGCCTGTGGCGCCGGTGTCGCCCTGAGGACCCTGCGGGCCGATGGAACCTGTGCCGCCAGTTGCGCCGGTGTCGCCCTGCGGACCCTGCGGACCGATGGAACCTGTGCCGCCAGTGGCGCCGGTGTTGCCCTGCGGACCCTGTGGGCCGATGGCACCTGCGCCGCCAGTTGCGCCGATGTCGCCCTGCGGACCCTGCGGACCGATGGCACCTGTGCTGCCAGTTGCGCCGATGCCACCCAGCGGACCCTGCGGACCCAGCGGGCCTGGAGCGCCGGTCGCCCCGGTTTCGCCTGTCGCGCCTGCCGGCCCGGTCGCACCGGTGGCACCCGTCGCGCCTGTAACGCCGGCCGGGCCCGTGGCACCCGTCGCGCCTGTAGCGCCAGCCGGGCCGGTTGCTCCTGTGTTGCCCGTTGCGCCGGCTATTCCTTGCGGACCTTCCGGCCCGATTGCGCCAGTGGCGTCGATGATCAGCGTGCTGCCGTTGCTGGTGACCGACACTCCTGGACCACCCTGCAGAGCGAGCACTCCGGTCAGTCCGTTCAGCGACTGCACGCCAATGATCGAGTCATCGGTCGCGAGGAGGGCGGAGCGAAAGCTCATCTCGAAGCCGGTGGAGTTGCCGTTGCCGTTTGCCACGAGCGAGCCGGCCAGAATCACCCGGCCGCCGTTCAAGACGGTCGCCCGAATCGTTCCGCCGTCGATGATGCGGCCGGGTGCGAGATCGCCCAGGCCGACGAGGATCTGTTCGAAAGCCAGGAGCTGATAGTTCTTGGAAGTCACCTCGACCCCGTTGGCGTCGATCGCCTGCAGGCGAAGGGTGGTGGCCGCCCCGGTCGTCTCTACTGCAAAGAGGTTGTAGCGGAAGTCCGCGTTCTGCGTAACTCCTTGCAGCAGAGAGCTCTCATTCTCCGAAATGGCGAACTCCGACGGGATGGACGCGAAGAACACCCCCTGCGATTCGGACATCGGCTCGCCGTGGTGTATGCGCGCCGAAGCGAGCAGCTCTCTCGATCCCAGAAAGCGGATCGCGCCCAGCCGGTTGCTGAGACGGAAAACCGTGGTGGCGATGTCCTTGTAGGTCTTGGTCTCCCCCGGCCTGAGCGTGTCACTGAACGAAGGGGGACTCGTGTTGGCCTGCCCCGCCGAGAGGAACTGCATCTGGAACGTGGCTGGCTCTGAAGTGGGGTTGGTCACCCACACCGTCGTGATGAACTCCTCGCCGCCGGCGCCGATGACGCGGCCCGCCGCGGGCAGGATCAGTTCGTCGGACGGAAACGTCGCCCACAGGAGCGGAGCAAAAAGAAAGACGATGAGAAACGCCGCAATGGTGCGGTAGGTGCTGAAGCGCATGGAGACTCCCCTCAGTAAATGCAACGGATGTTGAGCAACGGACCGGCGGCAGTATAGGGGTCCCATTCCGGCTTGCGAGGAAGATTATTTTGAATGACGCGGCGATGAGAACTCGCTGACGCGAGAGTGACGGTTGTTCACTCTACGGTTGGTAGAAGAATCCGTTCCCAGCGTCAGGCAGGCGGGGAATGAGAGCCCCGCCTGGCCAGCATTTCCGATGAGTGTGAGACCATGAGCTCATGACGATCACCGCGTTGTTTCTGAGCGTGATCGCGCTGCTCATCGGTGCGATCGTGGGGTGGGTGGTAGGGAGCGCGAGGAAGGGAGTGGAGGCGCAGCGCGCGCTGGCCGAACGCGATCTCGCGCGCGACGAACGCGCCGGCAGCGACCGGGCGCGCGCCGAGTTGCAGCGCCGTCTCGAGGACGCCCAACAGACCCGCGCTGCTGCCGAAGCGCGCGCGCTGGAGACAGAGCGTCAGCTCGGCAATCACAAGCAGGTGGAGGAGACGTTCGCGGCTCTCGCGCACAACGCCTTCAAGTCGGTTTCCGAGTCTCTGGTGCAGAGCAGCAAGACCCAGATCGACGGCTCGCTCGACGCGAAGAAGGCCGAGATCGGCGCTCTGCTCGAGCCGGTGCGGACGATGCTGGAGAGCTACCGCGGAGAACTGCTCAAGAGCGAGCACACACGCAACGCCGCGTATGGCGGCTTACAGGAGCAGATCCGCACGCTGCTCACCGCGCAGGAGCTGTCCCAGCGCGAGTCGTCGCGCCTCGCCACAGCGCTGCAGTCGCCGGTCGTGCAGGGTTCGTGGGGGGAGATGTCGCTCAAGCGATGCATCGAGCTGGCTGGGATGAGCGAGCATTGCCGCGACTTCGAGACGCAGCAGACGTTTCTCAATGACGAGGGGAGGCGCCTCCGGCCGGATGTCATTGTCAACCTGCCGAACGAGCGCGTGCTGGCCATCGACGTCAAGGCGCCGCTCACCGAATACATCGCTGCATCCGGCGAATCCGACGAAGGACGCAAGCGACTGTTCCTCGAGCAGCACGCAAAAAACCTTCGCCGCCATGTGGATGCGCTGGCGAAACGCGACTATCAGGGCAGCATTGGCGAGACCCTCGACTTCACAATCATGTTCATCCCCGGCGAGCACTTCCTCTCCGCCGCGCTGGCGACGGACCTGACGCTGCTCGACTACGCAGCCGAGCGGAAGGTGTTCCTGGCCTCACCGACCATCCTCCTGCCGCTGCTGCGCGCAGTTGCCGCGAGCTGGAAAGCGGAGAAGACGGAAGAGAACGCGAAGAAGATGCATGACGCCGCGGTCGAGCTCTTCGCCCGCTTCGTCACGGTGATGGAGCACTTTACCGGGATCGGCGAACAACTGCGCAGAACGGTCGAGAGCTACAACAAAGTCATCCGCTCCATCGACACCCGCCTCTGGCCGAAGGGAGAGGAGCTCCAGCGGATGGCCGGGAGCGGCAAGAAGCTCGGAGAGCTCGAGCAGATCGACGCCGTTCCCCTCGAGTCCTCCAGGCTCCGCCTGACGATGCAGAACGAGGAGCCGGGCGTGGTCGTGCAGATTCGGGACTGACGCAGTTCATCTCGATGTCCGCGTCCCCTCCACCTCCCTGCGCGTGATTGTCGCTTCGGAGTTCGGGGTTGCTTCCAAAGTTGTCGCTTGCTTCGTATGGCATAACAGCATTAAGTTATCTCATATGAATTTCCGGCCGCTCGCCATCCTGCTCGCCAGCGCTGCGTTGTTTGCTCTTGCCGCGTTCGCTCGAGTCCTTTCGTACTCGCCGTACACCAATCGCGCCGCGACGCCGGCGTTTCAGGCCCGCACGACGCGAGAGTTCGTGCTGATCGAACAGCCTGGAACGCAGTTCCTGTCGTCGCAGTGGATCGAAGATGCTGAGGTGGTGGTTTACGACGCGAGCGGGGTGCGCGAGCCCCGCGTGATTTTTCCGGCGGCCGGAGAGCCGCGAGGGCGCATTCACTTCGCCGCGTACGCGGAACAGGCAGCGAACCTCCCGGCCCGTGTACTGATCCAGACCGCCGTGAACTTCGAAGGAAAAAATCCGTCCGGGCGCTCGATCACCTTGATCGGCAATTCCAGCGGAGGCGGGTGGACGCGCATCAGTGAGCTGGATGGCGCCGCGACCACCATCACAGACTACGAAGATCTCGGCGGACCGTTCACCCGTGGTCTGCGTGCTCCCGTGCGCGTGGTGCGCTCAGGGAAGTACCTGTTCGTAGTGGAGCTGAGCACCGGCATCTGGGGCATCGAGCCTTCCGGTCAGACGAAGAAGCTGGTTGCGCACACGCCCGTCTACGCGGGCATCATCGGCGGTGACAGATCTGGTAGTCGCGTGCTCGTTCGGACGGGGCCGCGGCTGGGAATTCTTGATCTGACATCTGAGGCCCTGACCGACCTGAGTGCTGCGGATTCTGAGGGAAGAGGCCAGGAGGGTTGGGTCACCGAAGATGGCCGGGCGTACATCCTCACGACGCGCTACGAAGGACGATCGCTCACGCTCCATCGTCGGGGCCTGACTCCGACGTTCATTGCCGGCCCTTATGACGTTCCGAGTCCCTCGCGCGGCTACGGGCGCGACAAGTCGAGTTTCGTCGCCGCGCCTACGCATGACTACAACGGCGCGTGGATCATCCAGCGCGACCTTGGAAAGCCCACCACCCTCCTGCGTCACACGCTGAGCGCAGGGCTGGTGACATTCTGGAGTGACATCACCGGTCCTCAGGTCGAGGCTCTGCATGCTGGTGCGAGCGGCGAGCGGCTGCTCCTCCAGGTGCATCGGGAGCGCGTCCAGCCGGAGCGGTGGTTCATCGACCCGGCCCTGGCCATCTGGAAGATCGGTGATCCCGCTCCGCGCGACTACGAGGAGTTGTTTCTCAACGAGACGCCTCTGAAAGGATTCGTTCATCTCGACGTCGACGCGGTCGCGAGAGGGGAAACGTTCGTCTTCGACTCCGGGATCGGGCTCGCCGCAAGTCCCAGAACCTCTCCGCCTGCTCCTCCGACCGCTGGTGGCGGAGACGTCATTCAGGAGTGGGGCGTCGTCCGCTCTT
>JANMSA010000710.1:0-7954 GCA_031388865.1 Acidobacteriota bacterium
GGGCGGCATCTCCTGCGCCTCCGCGACTTCCTGCCAGCGCAGGATCTGCCGCGTGCCGCGCCCCGAGCGGACGATCGGCTCGAGCCCCTGTTCCTGCTGCAGGACCACTCGCAGTTCATCCGTGGTGATGTCGTGCGGAACGAGAATGAGCTGTCCAGCCAGTCGCCCTTGTTCGAGCGCGGCGGTCTTCACCATTGCGGACAGACCCGCCAGGAGCGTCTGCTCTTCCGTCTCGCCGGCGACGATCTGCACCAGCACCCGCCCCTCGGCTTTCTCGGCGACGATGGTCTGCAGGCGTTCGAAGCAGGCCACGGCATGTTCGCTGTAGCGCTGGGCGACGTTTCCCTGCGGCTCTGCTGCTGACGACGTGCAGCGACTGCGCGGAAGGAGCGAGGCCAGGCGAGCGGCGTCGACCCGCGGCAGTTCACAAAGAAGGACGTGCCGTTCCGTTGGCTCCATTGCGGACCACGACGCCTCGCTGTCCTGCCACTGGGGAATGGCCAGCAGGCTGCCCACATCGCTGCTCATCGCGCGCAGCGACCATCCACGCAGCGTCACGCAGACGTTGCCGCGCGCGTCGCAGAGATCAACGTCCAGCCGCGCCGCATCGCCGCGTACCCACGCCACCATCTGCGCTTTGCATGGCGCCACGATGCGAAGCCCCGCCAACGCGAACGGCTCGCGCCTGGAAGTCGACCCGCCGCCAATCCACGATGCGACAGCCTGCAGCGTGGCCTCGAGCAATGCGGGAGGGAGGACGTAGGCATCCATGCCGTTGACGTGCGGCAGAGTCAGCTGCGCGCCGGACGGAGGCTGTACGGATTCGACCGGTCCGCCGAGCACCGCCCGACCGCGACAATGCACGACCTCCCGCCCGCGGCAGACGCTGTAGATCTCGTAGTCGACGGAATCGTCGCCATGGGCAAAGAGCGAAACGTGAACATCCGTGGCGCCGTCGACGACGATCGGCTGACCCCATTCCGTATTGCTCAACTCCACTTTGGCCGATGGTTCCGGCACCGGCAGCGCGTGCGCGACTGCCGCACGCGCCATTTCGAGACACGCCACGGCGGGCAACACCCGCTGCCCCGCACGTTCAATGAGGACTGACTCCGCCCCCGTGAATGTGGAGCGGAAACGGGTCTGGCTCAGATCGGACGTATTCGCGTGTAGCAGCGGATGCAGGAAAGCAGTAGTCGCGGTGCGAGCGGTCTCGCTCTCGACGGCCGCGGCCTCGATCCAATACCGGTCTCTGGCAAACGGATACACCGGCAGGGCGATTCGCTGCGGCCTGGCTTGGCGATGGAGCCTGTGCCAGTTCAGGACCAGGCCTTTGACCCACAGTTCGGCGACCTTCGACAAATTCCCGCCGGCAAGCCACGACTCGATCGTCTCTTGCCGCTCGGCCTCGCTGCCGAGAAAGGTAAGCGCTTCTTTGTTGCGTTTGGCGTGTCCCTGGTATGCCGCGTCGACCGCGCGATCCCCGTCGATCCACGCCTGGAGTTTGTCCGCCAGCTGCGCGATCGAGCTGACGACGAAGGCCACGCGCTCATCCATCGCCTCGCGGCCGGTCTGTAATGTGTAGGCGATCTCCGCAAGAGCAGGCGGCTGAGCTGCATTGCCAATGAACGTCAGGAGATCGCGCGCCCGCTGCTGCAGCTGGACGGCCGTTTTCGCGGAAAGCGGAACGATGGCCGGCATGCCATCCGGCACAATCGGTATTGCACGTTCACGTTCGACGGCCGGGCGATGTTCTCCGATGACGAGATGGGCGTTGGTGCCGCTGAAGCCGAATGAGCTGATCGCCCCCTGACGCCGAGTTGTCCCCGCCGGCTCCCACGCTGCGAGCCGGGTATTGACGTAGAACGGGCTGTCGCTCAGGTCGATGTGCTCATTGAGCCGCTCGAAGTTGATGGTCGGCGGCAGCTGCTTGTGCTGCAGCGCCAGTACGAGCTTGAGCGCGCCGGCGATGCCCGCCGCGGTGAGACAGTGGCCGATGTTGCTCTTGACCGAGCCAAGGGCGCAGTAGTGCTTCTCGTCTGTATGGTGGCGGAAGGAGGCCTTCAGTCCTTCGATCTCGATCGGATCACCCAGCTTGGTGCCGGTGCCATGCGCCTCGATGAGCTGAATGTTGGCCGGATCGATGGCGTACTTGCGATACACGTCGAGCATGAGGCGTGTCTGCGACTCCGGATTCGGTGCGGTGATCCCGTTGGTGCGGCCGTCCTGATTGACGCCCCATCCTTCGACGACGCCGCAGATGATGTCCCGATCGCGCTCCGCGTCAGCGAGGCGCTTCAGCACCACCACCCCCACCCCTTCGCCGGGGACGAAGCCATCCGCCCGCTGGTCGAACGTGAAGCACCTTCCCTCCGCCGACAGCATCCCCGCCTGGGCCGTGCGGATGTGCATCTCCGGCCCGGCCATGACGTAAACGCCGCCGGCCAGCGCGAGATCGCTGTCGCCGGAATTGAGGCTGTCGCAAGCCTGCCCGATCGCCACCAGCGACGACGAGCAGGCGGTATCGATCGATACGCATGGCCCCTGCAGATTCAGAAAATATGAGATGCGCGCGGCGAGGATGGAGGTGGCGTTGCCGGTGAAACCCTGTGCGCTCAGCCGGTGCCGCCGCGACAGCTCCTGATACTCGCCTGCCGCACATCCGACGAAGACACCACACTTGGTTCCCGACAGTGCGCTGGCGTCGTAGCCGGCGTGCTCGATGCTTTGCCAGCAAGCCTGCAGGAAAAGGCGCTGCTGTGGATCCATGAATTCCGCCTCAGTCGGCGAGATATTGAAGAAGAGCGGATCGAAGCGATCGAATTCCTCCAGCGCCCCCGCCCAGCGGCTGTTGGTTTTCCCCGGTACCGCGCCGCCGCGTTGATAGTACGGTTCGACGTCCCAGCGCCCCGGCGGTACCTCTGTAATGCAACTGCGTCCCTCGGCGAGGTTCTGCCAGAAAGCATCGAGATCCTTCGCCTGCGGGAACTGCCCGGCCATGCCGATGATGGCGATCGGTCCCGGGCCTCGCGACGGCGCCGGCGTGGCGGCCGCGCGCGAGGCCCACCCACGCCGCCGCGGCGTGCGCCCTGCGGGTGCCGCCCCGTCGACGGCGGCGGCTTCCGGCGCTCCGGTTTCCGGCACGATCGCCACCATCCCATGCGCCTCCGCCTCAACGTAGCGACTGAGTAGCGTCAGCGTCGGCAGGCTGTAGACCTTCGTCGCCTCGATCGACGTTCGATAGTGCTCATTGATCTTGCGGATCCAGCTCACGCCGCTGATGGAATCGAGGCCGAGGTCGACGAACTGCGCGTCGCTATCGATATCGCTCTCCTGCATCTGCAGCTCGTTCGCGAGCAACGTTTTCAATGTCGCGGTGACGCTGCTCTGCATGTCGCGAGCGACCCGCGGGGACTGCGCAGCGACGGTCTGCTGCGGCGGCGCTTCGATTAGAAAGCGGTTCTGGATGCGAGCCAACACATCGGCCTGACCGACGAACGCCACGTCATGCATGGCCAGTTCGCGCTGCAGCGTTTCTTCCACTGCCTGCTGCGCGGCCGCGGTCCACTGCCGTTTGAGCGCGGCCAGGTGGTGCCGTGGCCTTCCAGCGATCTGTTGCGCCAGCCGCAACGCCACGCTCTCGATCTCCGCGCGTGGGACGACCGGGAGCAGCAGCCCCCGGCTCTTCAATGCGCTGCCGGTGGCCGGCCGCGCCAGAAACAGACTCTCCAGCGCGAGATCGCGGCCCAGCTTGCCGGGCAGACTCCACGTGGCGCCAGCGCCGGGCGTGAAGCCGTAATCCATGTAGGGACTGGCATAGCTGCTTTCCTCACTCAGCAGAGACAGGTCGGCGAACATGCCGAGCGACCACCCAGCGCCGATGCCGTGGCCCTGCAGGGCGGCGATGACCGGAAGCGTGCAGTCGAACGGCCCCCGGAAGGTGCGCGCGTCGGTAAACCGGGCCTCCCCCGCATGGATGGCCAGGAGGCTTTCTTTCGTGCCGCCGGACGCGAAATATTGGTCGTAGCCGGTGAGGATGACGACCTTATAAGCGGGCATCTCCTCGATATGCGCGAAGACCTCCTCCATGCCCGCCATGAGCGCGTCGGAGAACATGTTTTTTGCATCGCGCTCCTCCATCCGGAGGACCACGATGCCACCCGGATGTACAGTGGCGCGGACGACGCTGGACTGTAGTGGAATGGCTGCAGACGCGACGATCTGCACCTCCGCGGCTGGCTCTTCTTCCACCCACGATCCCTGGTTGCGGATGATCTCTTCGAGGATGCCGGCGGCGTGTTGCTTCCACGACGTGAGCGCGGTCCATGACCAGCTGCTCCACGACGTGGCGATGCGCACCGCTGTCGGCAGAACGTCGTCCTGTGCGACGACGATCACCGCGCCCGCCCGACGCTCCAGATCGGCTCCTGTGTAGTCGGCGCCGGTCAGCAGCATCTCGCGGCCCGCTTCGCCGTAGCGATGGGGAAAGAGCGCGGCCGCACGTTGGGCGAGTGCGGCGTTGCTCGTGATTCCCGCAGCCGAATACGTCGCGGTGCGGCTGTGGACCGCGGCATCACAAAAGAGGCTGACCAGCCACGTCGCGCCTCGGCCGTTCCCTCGCGTTGCGGCGACCACGGGAACTGGCGAAGCGGTGACAATCCGTCCGAGCTCGGCAACGAGGTTCTCCGGAATGTCGGTGAGGTCGCCCGTCAGAACGACTGCTTTGGAAGATGTCCCGCGATTGATCTCGGTGAAGAGCTGTCCGAGCTCGGCCACGGCAGAGGCATCGACCGAAAGCAGCGTGACCACCAGGACGCGCTGAGCCTCCTCTTCGATGCGGAGATGCGAAGCTGTGAATGCGAGCGCCTTCGCGTCACTGTCGGCGTTCGCGTTCACCTCAATGGGCTTCAATGTGCGGACCGCATCCACCATCCGCCGTGAGAGGTGCTGCTTCAGGAGTTGCAGCGCCGTGCGCGATTCCGTCGTCAGCGCCTCTGAGAACTCCCGAGCCTGACCCTCGGCCTGCGCCGATGGCACGATCGGACACGTCCATCCTTTCGCTCGTAACGCACGACCGGTGCAGACCGTCGAGACGTACAGCAGGTCGTGTGCTCGCCCATCGCCGAACCGCTCACGCAACAGCGCGTCGACGACGGGCGTTGGGTAGAGCTGGTGTTGCGCGTCCGTGTACCCGTAGCGCGCTTCTTCGCTGCACACCAGGAAATCGCACAATGCGGCGAAGAGGAATCCTGCACCGATCGTGTCCGACGGCAGGCTCGCCACGACGGGATACGGGAACGACGCGATGGCCTGATAGAGCTCCTGTTCGACGGCCGCGTCGTAGTCCGCGCGGCCGCCTCGGGCAAAGGCGTGCTCCACACCCTCGATCGTCAGCACCTTGATGGACAGCTCCTGCTGCGCGCGCTCCAATGCCTGCCGCAGATGCGCAATACCGGCGCCGCGGGTGACCGTGATGGCGAACGCGCCGTCGCCGCGGTCATACAGACGAACCGACGACGGTGCCGCCGCGACAGCTGCCGCGGGCGTTGCCGGTGCCGCGTCCGAGAGCTTGATGGCAGGTCCCCCGGCGCGCGGCGCGGCAGCCATGCGCGCATCGCTGGCCGCGGCCAGGACAATTGCGGCCGGTTTCCTCAGCCCGAGCACGGCCGGCGCGATCGAAGCAGGCTCCGCGAATGCGATTTCCTCCGGTATCCGAGCGACGATCTTCTCGGGCGTGACGATCAGCAACGGCGCGGCCTCCGTCAATCGCGGCATGCAGCTGAGTCCGCGCAGCTCGACGAAAACGTTCCCGCGCTCATCGCACAGATCGAGATCCAGTCTGCCGTCGTTGCCCCGCGCCCACACCACGATCTCTCCGCTGCAGCCGCCGTGAATGCGCAGCGATTCGAGGGCGACGGGCGCAACAACCGACGAGAGGCCGAGCAATGGCGCCGCTGCCTGCACGGCGCCCTCCAGCACGTCCGGAGAAAGCATGAAGCCTGGCGTCTCCGGCACGCGCAGCCGTATCAATGACTGCGCGCTCCCGATCTGACGCTCCAGTGACCCGAGGTCGAGTGCGGTCGCCGGCGCCGCATCCCCGACTACCGTCCGTCCCTGGCAATGCAGCTGCTGCCCGCCCGCGTCGTCACTGTAGATCTCAAAGTCGATCGCCTCCTCGCCGCTTGCGAAAAGCGCAATGCTGACCGGCTCGTTGGAAGTGACCACGATCGGCCCCGTCCAGATCACGTCGCGCAGTTCCAGGATGGCGCTCTGTGACCGCTCCGGCATGGCCCGCTCGATGGCTGCCCGCGCCATCTCCAGACAAGCCATGGCCGGCAGCAACTTGCGACCGCCGCGGTCGGCGAGGAAACCCTCCTGGCCGCTGAACGTCGAGCTGTAGCGCTGCTCCTGCAGATCGGAAGTATTCGCGTGCAATAGCGGATGGAGCGCCTTCGTGGACGCCGCTTTCGCCGCCCGCGGTTCATTCGCCGCGAGCTCGATCCAATGCCGCTCCTTTGCGAACGGATACCCTGGGAGGCTGATGCGCTGCGGAGGGGTCTGACCGTACAGCTTGCGCCAGTCGACTTCCAACCCCTTGACCCACAGTTCCGCCAGCTTGGCCAGCTTCCGGCCTGCGATCCATTTTTCGATCGTCTGTTGCAGGTCGGCGTCGCTGCTGAAGAGCGACAGCACATCCTTGCTGCGCTTCACCTGCCCTTCGTACACACCCTCGAGGTCCCGTCTGCCCGTGACATGCGCGTCCAGTTTGTCCAGGAACTGCTCGAAAGACGACACGACAAAACCGAGGCGCTCATCCATCGCCTCGCGCCCGACCTGAAGGGTGCACGCCAGCGACAGGAGGTCGATGCTACTCCGCCGTGCGCGAACGAAGTCGAGCAGCTGCCGCGCCTTCTCCTGCAGTTGAGCGGCCGTCCGCGCCGACAGTACGATCACGACATTGCCCGACTGCACCGGTTCGGGCCCGAGCGGGCGATGCTCCTCGATGATCAGGTGCGCATTCGAACCGCCCGCGCCGAACGACGAGATCCCGGCGATGCGCGGCAGCGTCCGCCCCTCTACGACCGGCTGCTCCCACGGAATCAAGGTCTGATTGACGATGAACGGCGTGCGCGGGAAGTCGATGTGCGGATTGAGCTGTGCGGAGTGGAGCGACGGCACGAGCTCCCGATGCTGCATCTGCAGCAAAACCTTGGTCAGGCCGGCGATCCCCGCGGCCGACTCACAGTGGCCGATGTTCGACTTGGCCGACCCGATCCGGCAGAAGGCGGTGTCGCGCGTCGACTGCTGAAAGGCTTTGCTGAGCGCGGCGATCTCGATGGGATCGCCGAGCTTCGTGCCCGTACCGTGCGCCTCAATGTAGCTGATGTGCCGCGGATCGGTCTGCGACTCAGCCAGCGCCCGCGCGATCGCACCAGCCTGGGCCTGTGGATTCGGAACGGTATACCCGTTGGTCCTGCCGCCGTGATTGAGCGCGCTCCCCCGAATCACCCCGTAAATCGGATCGCCATCCCGCTTCGCCTCGGACAATCGCTTCAGAACGACCACGCCGACGCCTTCGCCCGGAATGTAGCCGTCCCCCCCTTCGCCGAAGCTCTGGCAATGACCGTCGCCGGAGATGAACTGCCCCGCGCTGAGCGCCAGATATTTGTTCGGGTGGATGGTGACATTGACGCCGCCCGCGATGGCCAGGCTGGTCCGCCCCTGCTTCAGATCCTGACAGGCCAGATGAATGGCCGTCAGCGACGATGAGCACATCGTGTCCAGAGTCATGCTCGGGCCGTGCAGATTGAGGGCATACGACACGCGATTGGCGATTCCGGCCACGCTGCCGGGGATGCCGACGCGCTTCCCCTGCAGGCTCGATTCGGCGCCGATCAGTTGATACTCGCTGTACATCACGCCGGCGTACACGCCGACCTGTCCGGGGAGATCC
>JANMSA010000733.1:0-4921 GCA_031388865.1 Acidobacteriota bacterium
TGCCTCCGGCGTGTCGCACCCTCGATCGCTTTCGCGTCAGCGCGGGCCATTTGCCGGCGTGCCCAACCAACGCGAAGCGCGATCCCCGCGAGGCTTGCACGCCGAGGCGTGGCTTGCACGCCGGAGGCGTGGTGGCGAATAGCCGGTGGTCGAGCGCGCAGCGCGACACCACCGGTTGACGCGTCCCCATCGTCAGCGCCCCGGCAGGGGCGCGGGACCCATTCGGAGGAGGCCATGGCGCGGGCCATGAGCGGGCCGTCGCGGTGGTACCCGCGCTTCGCGCTCGACCACCGGCTATTTGCCCTCACGCCTCCGGCGTGTCAAACCGTTGTTTCCGATCACCCGACCACCGAAAGGTCACTCGAACTTCACGGGCCGGATGTAATGGCAGGTATACCCGCCCGGATTCTTGCGCAGGTAGTCCTGGTGATCGTCCTCGGCGCCCCAGAACTGCTGCGCAGCGACGATCTCCGTGACGACCGGGCGCTTCCAGGCACCGGACTTTTCAACCTTCGCCTTCACCTGCTCGGCAACCCGACGCTGCTCCTCGTCATGGACGAAGATCGCCGACCGGTAGGAGGTGCCCACGTCGTTCCCCTGGCGGTTGAGCGTGGTCGGGTCGTGGATCTTGAAGAAGAAGACCAGGATGTCTTCGTACGAAATGCGCTTCGGGTCGAACGTGATCCTGATGCCCTCGGCGTGACCATCGTGGTTGGCGTACGTCGCGTTGGCCACCTTGCCGCCCGTGTAGCCAACCTCGGTATCGAGCACGCCCGGAAGCTCACGGATCAGTTCCTCGACGCCCCAGAAGCAGCCGCCGGCGAGCGTCGCGGTCTTTGCCGCGGACGCGGCTCCACTGGTCATGGGCTTCGTCTCGAACAGATGAGTGAACTCTCCATAGCCCTCGGACTCCAGGCTTGCGACCGGAACGAACCGCATGGACGCGGAGTTCATGCAGTAGCGAAGACCGGTGGGCTTCGGACCGTCATCGAAGACGTGGCCGAGGTGGGAGTCGGCCTTCGCCGAGCGGACCTCGGTGCGCGACATGAACAACTTGCGGTCCGTTTTCGACTTCACGTTGTCCGCGACGAGGGGACGGCTGAAGCTCGGCCAGCCCGTGCCGGAATCGAACTTGTCCACCGAGGAGAACAGCGGCTCCCCGCTGACCACGTCGACATAGATGCCCGGCTCATGCTTGTCGTGGTACGCGTTGCGGAAGGGCGGCTCGGTCCCGTCATTCTGCGTGACGTCGTACTGGATCGCCGTGAGCTTCTTCTTGAGCTCGGCGTCTGAAGGCTTGGTGAATGTCTGCTGCGACACGGATCCTCCTTTGGTCTTCCCGGCAACGGCTGCCGGCGCGGACTGCGACTGGACGCAGCCGAAGAGGAGAACGATGAGGAATGGGATGAACTGCCTTTTACGATAAGTCATCGTGTACCTCCTGCGGATGATCGAACCATTCGATTGGCCGCGAATATTCGATGCCGGAAGCGCGCGGCGGTTTCGTTGCGGTACGTTGTTGCCGACGTTTCACGGTACAGCGCGGTCGAGCTCGCCGCGAAATCAGCGTAGGATCTAAAAATATGTCCGTCAAAACCAGCACCTCGGGCACCTGCAGCGGGTGCGAGGCAACATTCTCCAAAGTTCAGATGTCCCGCCATCTCGAGAGGTGCGCTTACCCGCATGCGAAAGAGGTCGTGGACGTCGCCCAGATCCGCGTGGACGTTCCGGGCACCCCCTATTGGCTCGATCTGGATGTGAAGACCGGGGCCACGATGCGCCAGCTGGACGAGTTTCTGCGCGAGATCTGGCTGGACTGTTGCGGCCATCTCAGCTCGTTCGACGTCGGCGATGTGCGCTACGTCGTGTCGATGACCGAGGGTGGGGAACCGAACGAGCAGACCATGAAGACGCGGGTGGCCGCGGCTCTGCCGCCCGCCGGCACGATCTTCACATACGAGTACGACTACGGTTCCACCACGGAGCTTCGCATGGAGTTCGTCGCTCAGCGTCACGCGCCAGGCCGGCGCGAGGCCGTACGTCTCCTGGCCCGCAACGACGCCCCCGCCTGGAAGTGCGCCAAATGCGGCAAGACCGCCACGTCGCTGTGCGCCGAGTGTTACCCGGAGAAAGTCTCGTTCCTGTGCAAGGCACACCTCAAGAGCCACGACTGCGATTCGGACGCCGCGACACTCCCCGTGCTCAACTCCCCGCGCATGGGTGTCTGCGCCTACGTCGGCTAGAAGTCCGCGCGGCAGAAAACGTTCATCGGGCGAAGAACGTGAGTCTGATGAAAAGCGTTGGCCCGTCGCTGTCATCCAGGGGCCAGGGAACG
Source organism: Acidobacteriota bacterium (assembly GCA_031388865.1). Classification (GTDB taxonomy): domain Bacteria; phylum Acidobacteriota; class Thermoanaerobaculia; order Gp7-AA8; family Gp7-AA8; genus QHVT01. The sequence continues at coordinate 2,336 of JANMSA010000733.1, forward strand.
GCAGAAGGCTGCCGTAGAAGTGGTGATGACACACGGTCCTCATGTTCACGAGCCTGGATGGCCACGAGAGGACCCCTCATCCGCCCTTCGGGCACCTTCTCCCCTCTGCGGAGGGGAGAAGGGTCTCGATGTTTGGTCTTCCCGAGAGCGAAAAACGCCCGAGTCGCGCCGCACCTCCCCTCGAGAGCCTTCTCCCCCGCGCACGGGGGAGAAGGTGCCGAAGGCGGATGAGGGGCGCCCTCATGCAAGCAACAGGCGTGTCATTCGCCCGAGGAGCCGTTTTCCGGCGCTGGAGGAACCAGCCCTTACGGCTTGTACGACTCCCGGTCCACTTGTCCCGTCAGGCTGAATGGCCCCTTCTGGTACTCCTTGCGCTGGCCGTTGGACGTATCGAGGACTTCGATGGTGAACTCCACGTCACTCAGTCCGCCGTGGAAGAAGTCGATGCGGTTCGCGAAGGGACGCGCGTCGGAAAAACGCACCATCCACTCCACCGAGCCGACGTTCCCGTCGAAGAAGAACACCGCGGTCTCCGTGGTCGAGGAGCTGGCGATCGAGCGGACGTTCATGTACCCCGTGCCTGCGGGATTCGTGAACTGGTTGCGGTAGCGCATCCGTACTTCGAAGCGGTTGTTCAGCATCCGGATCGTCGAGACCTCGGCATTCGGGGTCACGCGCAGCGCGTCCATGCCGGGCAGCAGCGACGCAGCGCCTGGGAACGACGTGCGGTCGATCGTGCCGACCAGCTGGTTCGGCGGCTTGCGGTATTCCTTGATGATTCCCGTGAGCGAGTCGGTCACCACCACCGAAAACTCGACGTCGCTCAAGCCGCCGAGGAAGAGGTGGATCTTGTTCTCGAAGGGACGGGCGTCGGAGAGGCGCACCATCAGCTCCACCACCAGCGGATCGTTGAACGTAAAGATGGCGGTGTCGCTGATCTGCGTGCTGGAAAGCGAGCGTCCGAGGAGCTTGCCCTGCTTCCCGTTGTCGAACTGGTTGGTGTACGTGACCTGGACGAAGAAGCGGTTGTTCAGCATCGGCACGAGTTCGGAGAGCGGCTGCACCGTCGACACGGTGACCGTGACCTGGCGCGAGGAGACCGACCCGCAGGCGTTCGAAACCTGCGCCCAGAACTGCGTCGTCACCGCAAGGGGGGGCGTGTTGATGGTGGCGCCGGTCAGGATCGGGTCGCCCGTGTTCCCGACCGTACCGCGGAACCACGTCACGGTCGCGCCCGCGCTCGTGACGATCGAGAGCTGCGCGGCCTGGTTCAGGTTCACGGTCTTGTCGGCCGGCTGCGTCGTGATCGAAGGGAGCGTGCACGCGGCCAGCGTGATGCCCGGGCTGAAGTTCACCCGGCCGCAGCCGTTGGTGACGCGCGCCCAGAAGAGCGTCGGCCCCATCGCCAGGGTCACCGTCGTGTTGATGCTCTGGCCGGAACCGATCTGCGTTCCGCCGAAGCCAGGCGTCCCCCCACGGAACCAGGTGAAGGTCAGCGGCACGGCGGAGCTGAAGGCCGTTACATTGAGCGTGTAGTTGCCCGCGGACGCGCCCGCCGTCGCCGTCGGAGCATCGACGTCGAGTGCTGCGCAAGGGGTCACGGTCACCGTGACGGTGCTGCTGTCGACCGGCGAGCCGCACGATCCGCTGACGCGCACCCAGTAGCTGGTGGTCGACGACGGCGTGACGGTGAGCGTGCTGGAGTTCGAGCCGGTGGGCTGGCTCGTGTTCGGTGCACTGCCGATGTACCACTGGTAGGAGAGTCCGCTCCCCGTGGCCGTCACCTGCAACTGCGTCGAGTTGCCCTCGGTGATCCCCACGTTCGAGGAGAGACCCGAGATCGCGGGCGCGCCGCAAGTCGCGGTGACCGTGGCGGTGTTGCTGTTTGCGGTCGCGACGGAGCAGGCGTGGGACACCCGCACCCAGAAATCGCTGGAGCCCGCGGAGGTCAGCGTGACATTCAGCGAGCTCGAAGTCGCGCCGCTCACAGGGCTCGCTGTGTTGCCCGACGTGCCGGAGAACCACTGATAGGAGAACGGAGATGAGCCGCCCGCAACGACACTGAGCGACGTCTGGACGCCGACCGCAACGTTCCGGTTCGGAGGCTGGGTGGCGATCGTCGGAGGATTGCAGGCGGGTCCTGTTCCGTAAACCGTGGCAGCGGCGTTCTGATCGTAAGCTTGGAGCGCACCGCCAGTACAGCCAACCGAGGCGTTCATGACCGCGGTACCCGTGCACTCCGCCGTCGTCCCACAGGTCGTCCCTGGATTCGGTTGATTGGAGTGCCGGAAGCCCAACGTGTGGCCGATCTCGTGCGTGACGATGCTGTCCAGCACACATTGTTGAAAGGACTGGCCGTTCACCATCACGTCGCCTTCTTGGATGTCGATGAACGTCTCGCCACCGAACTGGTGATTGCCACCGCCGCCAAACCTGGCCAACCCCACCGCGCCACTGGGAACATTGGGTGCGTCATTGAACGTGACGACGTTGACGCCGTCGAACGAACTAGTGCAGATGCTGCACGTCTCCGTGTCGTCGCGGCCCGCATCGCCGAGCGAGATGTTGGAGGCGGTGGAGTTCCAC
>JANMSA010000747.1:0-2638 GCA_031388865.1 Acidobacteriota bacterium
TCTTTACCGCGCTGAAATAGACACGACAGCTGCAGATCCCGCGTTTGTCTCCTACTTTCTCCTCTCGAAGGACGAGAACCCTTGACCTTCTCCGCATCCCTCGCAGCCTGCTCAAGCTGCTTAATCGCGTCCGCCTCACCCGCATCTTCTGCGAGCCGGCGCCGTCGCTCCTCGAGAATCGCGTACTCCTCGTGGGCGAGCCGATCGGCGTCTTCGCGCTTCATCCTCCCCGCGTCCGGCAGCACCGCCCGCTCGTTGAAACGGAGAAAATCATCGAGGCGCCTCTGCCAGTCCTTTAGGAAGATCTGCTTGCGCCGCCGAGCCTGATCCTCGGCGAAGTCGAGGAACATGACCACGATGCGGTTCAGCTCCGTGATCTCATCGTCGTGCAGGTAGTTCTTGGCGACGGTGACGTCGTGCTTGCGGACCACGTCGCCCTTCCAGGTGGTGAGCCCCATGTTCGGCCGCGCCGCATTGGCGCGCTCGGCGATCAACTCCGGCGCGGTCTTCCCGGTCACGGCAAAGTGCAACTTGTTCTGGGCGATCTGGAAGAAGTGCTGCGCCTCGGCATCCTTCGCATCGTAGTCGGCGGCGAGCACGAGGATCTCGCGCACGCGCAGATACATCCGCCGCTCGCTCGCGCGGATGTCCCGGATGCGCGCCAGCAGCTCGTCGAAGTAGTCCGGCACGCCCGGTCCTGGAGGGCTTTTCAACCGTTCGTCGTCGAGGACGAAGCCCTTGACCAGATACTCCTCGAGTCGCGCCGTCGCCCATTGACGGAATTGCGTGCCGCGAGCCGATCGCACGCGGTAGCCGACCGCGAGGATCGCAGGAAGGCTGTAGTGCTTGAGGTTCCGCCGGACCTGGCGCCCCCCTTCGAGGCGAACTTGTAAGCAATCCTTACAAGTTGCCGCCGCATCCAGCTCTCCCTCTTCGAAAATGGCTGCCAGATGAATGGTGATGTTTTGCGGCGTGGTCTGGAACAGCTCGGCGATGCCGGCCTGCGTGAGCCACACCGTGCGATCCTCGAATCGCACTGTCACGCGAGCGCGACCATCATCGGTCCGGTAAAGGACGAGGTCACCTCCGGGAGCGACAGGCAATTCGCCTTCCTCCGTCACGCCGTGACCTCCTTGAGCAGCGCAAGGATCTCGCTCTCCAGCGTTTTGATCTCCGCCTCGATCACTTCCAGCGGACGCGGAGGCTCGTACACGTAGAAGTGTCGATTGAGCGGGATCTCGTAGCCGACCTTCGTTTTCGCCTCATCGACCCAGGCATCGCGAACGTGAGGGATGACCTCACGCTGAAAGTACGCGGCAATGTTCTCCTTAAGCGGCACACTCTCCGTGTCGCGCAAGTCGGCGTCCGGCTCTGGCTTGCCATGCAGGTCGCGGCAGATCTCCGCCAACTCGTCACGCTCGCCGAGGGCGCTCTCGATCGCTTTCAGTTCGGCAGCAGTCAGATGAATTGCGGCTGAGCGGTCGAGCTGACGGAGATCAGCTCGAAACTGCTCGCGATCCCTGTAGAGCGTCGCTCCACGCTGCTCCGCGAAGGTCGTCAGGAATCCACGGAGAGCTTCCTGGCGGAACCGGCCGGCTTCGATCTCCTCCAGGCGGGCGATCTCATTCTTCTTGTTGCTCGTGGCCAGCTTCGCGAAGCCGCTCTCGTTCTCCAGCTGCGCGATCCGTTCGGGAGTGGCCTGGAAGTTCAGGCGCAGCGGACGCTCAACGGTGATCTTGTAGAAACCGAAGTTGGTGTTGTCGAAGACCTTGCTGACGACGCGCACCCGCTGCATCGGTTGTTTCGTAATAACGTCTTCTTCGACGAAGCTGCGTGTTTCGCCATCGGTGAAGTTTCCGAACAGCCGCGTGATGTCGGCGATCTGATTCGGCTCACTGGCGCGGTCCTCGGGATCGCCGATCTTGTTGCGCTTGTTGCCCAGGCTCTTGGGCATCTTCACGAAGAAGCGGCGGGCGTCGATGAGCTGCACCTTCCCCCTGCGGCGCGGCTCCTTATGGTTGGAGAGGATCCAGATGTAGGTGGAGATGCCGGTGTTGTAGAAGAGCTGGTCGGGCAGCGCGACGACAGCTTCCAGCCAGTCGTTCTCCAGAATCCACTGGCGGATGTTGCTCTCGCCGCTGCCTGCGTCGCCGGTGAAGAGCGGCGAGCCGTTGAAGACGATGCCGATGCGGCTGCCGCCTTCGTCCGGCGCGCGCATCTTCGAGAGCATGTGCTGCAGGAAAAGGAGCGAGCCGTCGTTGATGCGCGGCAGGCCAGCTCCGAATCGGCCGTTGTAGCCGAGGGACTCAGCCTCTTTCTCGATGAACTTCTGCTGCTGCTTCCACTCCACGCCAAACGGCGGGTTGGCCAGCATGTAGTCGAACGTCCGCTTCGTCCCTTCTGCGTCGCGATCGAAGCCGTCCTTGGTAAACGTGTCGTCCATGCGGATGTTGTCGGCATCCTCGCCCTTGATCAGCATGTCGGATTTGCACACCGCCCACGCCTCGTCGTTCCAGTCCTGACCGTAGAGCATGGGCTGGGCGTCACTGTTGAGATCGCGGATGTATTTTTCCGCCACCGACAGCATGCCGCCGGTGCCGCATGCCGGGTCGTAGATGGTTTTGACGACATGGCTTTT
>JANMSA010000757.1:0-1650 GCA_031388865.1 Acidobacteriota bacterium
CAACACGCGTCCACGCAAGACACTCGACTACGACACGCCTGCGGATAGACTGGCCGCCAGCGTTGCACTGACCCCTTGAACTCACCACGGCGTTTTTCGCGAAGCAGAGCCGATGAGGTTTGCCTTCATCGCGGCGAAGAAGGCCGAGCATACGGTCACCATTCTCTGCCGCTGTATGCGCGTGACCCGCAGTGGGTTCTACGCGTGGGCGCAACGCGGGTTGTCGGCGCGCGCGCAGCGCGATCGGGTCTTGCGTACGAAGCTGCGCGCGTTCCATGCCGCCAGTGGCGATCGCTACGGCCGGCCCAGGTTGTGGAAGGACCTGCGGGAGGACGGCGAGGCCGTCAGCGAAAAGCGCGTGCGGCGCTTGATGCGGGACGAGCAGATCCAGGGCCGTATCCCGAAGCGGTTTAAACACACCACCAACAGCAATCACGACGATCCGATCGCACCGAATGTCCTCGCCCGGGACTTCACGGCGGCGGCGCCGAATCAACGTTGGGTCAGCGACACGACCGAGTTCGTGATCGGCGAGAACGCCAAGTTGTATCTCGCCGCCGTTCTGGATCTGTTCTCGCGGTTCGTGGTGGGGTGGGCGATCAGTGCGGTGAACGATCGCCGGTTGACGTTGAAGGCGCTCGAAATGGCCGTGCAGCGTCGCTGTCCCGATCCTGGACTCCTGCACCACTCCGATCGTGGCTGCACGTACACCTGCGAGGACTATCAAACCTCTCTCGCTGGGCGTGGCATTACGTGCAGCATGAGCCGGCGCGGGGACTGCTATGACAATGCGGTGATCGAGAGCTTCTTCGCGACCGTGAAGAAAGAGGAGGCCGAGCGGTTTCCGAGCTACAGCGACGCGAAGATAGCGTTGTTCGATTACATCGAGGTGTTCTATAACCAACGACGCCGACATTCGACACTCGGTCAAATCAGCCCAGCGACATTCGAGCGCCGGGCCGAAGAGGGTGTGGACGCCATGGAAAACCGCAGAGGGCGCGGTTTCCCACAGCGCCCACACCCGTACATGTATCCTGGAGACCAAGAAGGAAGAGAAACACAAACAACGTAGTTAACTTGTCCACCGAATCGGATCAGGTCCATCTTGGCTCCAGTCGTGGAAAAAGAACGTGTCAAGTGCGCGTGGTCAGATAAGTGGCACGCCTTCGAAAGACTAGGTCGGTCTGCACTCGCGAGTCATCCTGAAGTCCAAGCGAAGAGGACGGCGGCTAACAAGCCGCTGCAGCCGACGAGGAACCTCCCTCGATAAAGTAGACACTTCCACCTAACAGCAGGAGGTGTCAGATGCCCAGAGCGGGCCCTCGGAAAGTCCAGCGGTACAGCCTGGAGTTCAAGCTCAACGCGGTGAAGCTCAGTCAGTTGCAGGGCGTCGAGGTGCAGGCGGTGGCCGAGGCCTTGGCGATTCACCCCTTCATGCTGTCGAAGTGGCGGAAAGAGGCCCGCGATGGCGTGCTGCGGGGAAGGGGGTCGGTCACGGCGACGGTGACGAAGACGCCGCCCGCGCGCGAGATGAAGCGCTTTCAGGCACTCCAGCGGTCGCACGCGTTGCTCGCCGAGGAGCACGCGCTGCTAAAAAAACTCATCCGGTTCACCTCCGCACGAACGCCGCGGTCTTCGCGTTCATCGAGC
>JANMSA010000768.1:0-6479 GCA_031388865.1 Acidobacteriota bacterium
TCGGGTTTTCGTTTCTCAAAGAGCGATTCGCCACCCGGGTGCGGCGCGATGAGGTCAATCGGCAGATCGATGTGAACCTGCTGTCCGGACCGTTCCGCAAGCTGGCGAACCGTTGGCAGTTCTTCGAGGACGCGGGAAAAAAGGACGACGCGATTGCCGCGGCAAAACAGGTTACGGCACTCGATCCTGCGAATCTCGATGCCGCCCGTCGGGTGGCGCGCGCCGCTTTGGCGAGCGGAGATCTCGTGGAGGCCTTCACGTACTACGACCGCGTTCTCGACCGCGAGCCGGCGGATGCGGAAGCGTTGAACCTCGTCGCGCGCTTTGCGCTCTCCATCAACGACTCCGCAATGTTCAACGCGACCCTGGCCCGGCTGAAACGAGCTCCGCCTTTGCAGGTCGCGGCACACGAACCGGATCTGCTGATGGTCGCCGGGCGTTTCGGCGTTGCGGCGGACAAGTACTTCGAGGTTACGAACGCCGGCCGCGGCAATGCCGCCCTGTCCTTGAAAATGGGACGCCTGTCTGTGCTTCGGCACACGGTCGTGTTGGCCGATGAAGAGCTGAAGAAGCTGGCCCAGACCGATCCGCTGTACGGCCGGCCGATGCTGGAAGCCTATGTCTCGGCCGAGAAGCGCGACGCTGCCAGAGCGAGAAGCGAGCTTGCGAAGGCGCTCAACGCTTCGACGGCGGGGGATGACGCGTGGACCTGTGCGGCCGAGATTCACGCCATCCTCAATGACACGCCTGAGGTGCTGGCGGCATTGGAGAAAGCGGCGCAGCGTAAAGAGCCGACCGCGGCTTACGTCCTTGCGAATCCACTGTTTCGATACCTCGAGAGCGAGGCGCGGTTCCTGAAGATCCGCGCGCAGCTCCAGGCACAGCAGGACGAAGTCCGCCGCGCCCTGGCCGTTGTGCGCTGAGGCAGATGCAGTACGCCAACGACTCTCGTTTGCAGCCATAATTGTCGCCTGATGATCGTCACCGCCCGCCTGACCTTTTCAGCCGCTCACCGTCTTCACAATCCAAACCGGGATGCGGAGTGGAACCGCGCCATGTACGACAAGTGCGACAACCCGAAGGGTCACGGGCATAACTACGCACTGGAGGTGAGCGTGAAGGGGCGCACGGACCCGGAGACGGGGATGGTGATCGACCTGAAACGCCTCAAGGACATCATGCGCGAACGCGTGATCGACCGCGTCGACCACACCAACCTCAACGAGGATGTCGATTTCCTTCGCGGCACGATCCCCACCGCGGAGAATCTGGCTCGCTGCTTCTGGCAGCAACTCGCCCCCGCGATCCGGGACGGCGAGCTTTACGAGATCGCGCTTCAGGAGACCGAGCGCAACTCGGTGCGCTACCGCGGAGAGGACGAAGAGTCATGAACTACGACCTCGCCATCATGGCCCTGGAAGGAATGGCCCGCGCGCCCTTGCGTGTGACCGCCGCCGGCGGCGAAGTCCTCGTCGAAGCCAGCAGTGCAACGTTCAAGGAGCTCGCGCGCCTCTGTCTCCTCCTCGGCGGGACGCAGAGCCCGGAGGATGCATTCGACCTCGAGCCCGGGTTGCACGTGACCAGGAATTCGCCGGTGGTCCGGTTGAGGCTGACGGCCGAGTAGGGTCCTCGTGACGGCGATGCCCTGGGTTTGTTTGGCTCCGCCGCAGGAATCGCGGGAGGCACGACGGTGCGCGCCAGCATTGCGGGCGCGTCCCATCGGGTTCCTGCGCCCCTGCCGGGGCGCAAACCATCGGTCAACCGTTCAACCGGTGGGTTCGCGCTTCGCGCTTCAACCACCGGCTATTTGCCACCACGCCTCCGGCGTGCGTCGAGGACCGGTGGTTTCCCAGTCTCCGCGCGTCCTATGAGGTGTCGCGGGCAGAACATGCCTCACCCGACAAGGTCATCGGCTTCGCCAGCCAGGCGCTGCCTGGCCCGTGCCGGCCCTAACTCTCGTAGTCCGCCGAGTACGTGACCAGTTCGCTGAGGAACGTTGCCTTGGCTTGCTGCTGCGCGCCGTTGAGCTCCAGCAGGTCGCGGATCGAGATCATCCCTACCAGTTTGCCTTCGTCCACGACGGGGAGGTGGCGGGACCCGATGGCGTGCATTTTCTGCAGTGCGGCGTCGAGGTTGTCGCTCGGGGCGGCGACAACCAGCTCTCTGGTCATGACCGAGGAGACAGTGGTGTCCGCTGGATTGAGTCCGGCGGCCACGACGCGTCTCATGATGTCGCGTTCGGAGAAGATGCCGGCCAGCGTGCCGGCCTCCACGACCGCGACCGCCCCGATGTTGCGGTCGGTCATCCGTTCGGCGGCGTCCCGCACCGTGCAGCCGGGCTCGATCACGGTCAGCGTCTGTCCTTCGATGAGATCCGCGATCTGCTTCATGTCAGCACCTCAGTATTGAAGCACGGTATGCAGCTTCACCTGGGACGGAAGTTTCCCCCGTCCGCCGAGGAAGCCGAGCTCGATGACGGTTGCCGCGCCAACGAGCATCGAGCCGAAGCCGCCGATGAGCAGCGTCGCCGCAGCAAGCGTACCGCCAGTGGCCAGTACGTCGTCCACGACCAGCACCCGATCCTCTGGCGTGAGTGCGTCGTCGTGAATCTCCAGCGCATCACTCCCATACTCGAGGACGTACTCGTGACGGCGTGTCGTCCAGGGGAGCTTGCCGGGCTTCCGGATGGGGACAAACCCAGCGCCGAGGTTCTGCGCGACGACGCTGCCGAAGATGAAGCCGCGCGACTCGATGCCGGCGACCGCCGTTACTCCTGCATCGCGAAACGGAGCGGAGAGCAGCTCGCACGCGCTGCGCAGCGCCTCCGCATCGCGCAGGAGCGGGGAGATGTCCTTGAAGAGGATGCCCGGCTACGGAAAGTCCGGCACGTCACGGATGAACTGCTGCAGTTCCTCGGTGGTCATCAGAACTTCACATCGAAGTCGGCGAGCTTTCCGGAAAAATCCTTCGACTCCGAATCGATCCTGGTCACCTCGGCGTACCGCGGACCCTCGCGGATCTCCTCGATCCACTCATCGATGTTCTTCTTCTCGCCTTCGACCAGCGCCTCGACTGCGCCGTCGCGGTTGTTCTGGATCCAACCCTTCAGCCCCATCCGCCTCGCCACACGCGTGGCGAAGAACCGGTAGCCGACGCCCTGTACTTTTCCGTGGATCCGCAAGTGACGCTGTTCCTTCATAGGGGAGAGATTGTATCTCTTGGTGCTGGTTGCTGGCTGTCTGCGGTTGCCTGCGGTTGCCTCGGCCGCCCTCGGCTTGCCTGGGCCACGGAGCGAGGTCCCGCAGACAACGAGTGACCAGGAACCAGCAACTGCCTCACCGTCTGCGTCGCGTCGCTTTCTTTTTCGGGGTGGTCTTCTTTTTAGGCGTCACCTTCTTCGCTGGTGCGGGAGCTGGAGAGGGTGCCTGAACGGTCACGACCTGCGGCGGACGGCTGCCGATCGTGGAGACGTTCTTCTGCAGGTCCGCGATCATCCGCGATTGCTGCTCGTTTTGCGCGCGCAGCACGGAAACCGCCCGCGCGAGATCGTCGCGGTCCTTCTGTGCGAGCGACACCAGTGCGACGGTGGCGGCCGCGGCCGCATCGGTGCGCGGGTACTGCTGCACGATCTTCTTCAGCGACTCGCGCGCGCGCTCGTTGTTTCCGTCCGTGATGTTCTGTCGGGCACCCTTCAGCAGCGAGTCCGCACGGATGTCGTTTGGTACGGACAGCAGGAGATAGAGGACCGTTGCTCCGAGAGCTGCGGAGACGAACGACGTCAGGTACAGCAGGGGCCGGACTCTCATCGAGGAGTAGAGCGGATTGCACGGCTCGTCCGCGGTTCCGAACGGCAGCTCACTCTTTCCAGCCGAACTTGCCTACGAGAGGGACGAACTCCGCGCTGCCGCAGTCCTCGATCTTCACCCCGGTTCCGACGCGCGTCACCAGAGCGAGGCGCTGATTGCCCGCGGGACCGACAGGAATGATCATCCTGCCCGTCCGTGCGAGTTGTTGGACGAGCGGCTCCGGAACCTGAGGAGCCGCCGCCGCGACGATGATGCGGTCGAACGGAGCCTGGTCCGACCATCCGTAGGTACCATCGAATACCTTGACCGAGGCGTTGTGGACCTTGAGCTCGTGGAAGAGCGCCGAGGCGCGCATGGCCAGCTCGTTCACCCTCTCGATGGAAAAGACTCTCGCACACAGTTTCGCCAGTACCGCCGCCTGATATCCGGTTCCCGTGCCAACCTCGAGCACTTTCTCGTTGCCGCGCAGCTCGAGCAGCTCGATCATGCGGGCGACGATGTAGGGCTGGGAAATGGTTTGTTTGAGGCCGATCGGAAGCGCGCCCGGACCGTACGATTTCGACGCCACGACCTGGGGCACGAAGCGATGGCGCGGAACGTCCCGCATCGCCTGGAGGATGCGCTCGTCCTTGATCCCGCGCGCCGCGACGTGGCGGTCGACCATGAGCCTCCGCTGGTGCGCGAAGTCGCGCTCCTGCTCATCTTTTCGAGGCGGCAAAGTGGGCAAGCGTCTCCTCGAGGGGCTTGAGGCGTGGAATCGATGCGTGATGGGTGAGATCGAGATGCAGAGGAGTGATGGAGACGAATCCGCCCTGGATGGCCTCGAAGTCCGTGCCTTCGCCAGGATGCCACGTGGGCGGCTCTCCGCCGATCCAGTAGTAACTCCTGCCCCGCGGGTCCTTCCTCTCGATGACCCCCTCGGAGTAGATGCGCCGTCCCAGCTGAGTGATCTTCACACCCGCGAACTCACCGGCAGGGAAGTTGACGTTGAGCACCACGCGCGGATCGCGGTGCTCGTGCAGTGCGATGCGGGTCAACTCACCGGCGAACTCGGCGCAGCGATCGAAGGAAAAGTTCTCGCCGACCACCGCGGAGAATGCGATCGAAGGGATGTTCAGCAGGGCGCCTTCGAAAGCGGCGGAGATGGTGCCGGAGTACGTCACGTCGTCACCGAGATTGGGGCCGAAGTTGATGCCGGAGACGACCAGGTCCGGCCGTGCATCCTTGAACATCTTCAGCACGGCCAGATTCACACAGTCCGTCGGAGTGCCGTCGACGATCCACGCGTCGGGCTCGATCTTCAACAGACGAAGGGGCCGGTTGAGAGTCAGCGCGTGGGAGGCGGCGCTTTGTTCACGGTCGGGTGCGACGATCGTGACGTCGCCGGAGGCGCGGCATGCGTCCGCCAGTTTCCGCAGTCCCTCACTGTAAATACCGTCGTCGTTGGTGACCAGGATGCGAGGCATGGTGTTGGACCCGCATCATAGCTGCGACAAGAGCATGGCGGCGAGGATCAGCGCCGCGTCCGGGAGAAACATGAGCGTCAGGGGCTCGCCGTGGAAGGCTATGAAGGTGACCGCCACCACGGGCTCGAACCACAGGATCACCTCGATGACGGCACCACGGCACGCTCCTGCTGCAGGCGGAGCAGCGTCCGCTGCATCTGCATGAAAATGAGAGCGAGCACGACCAGAAGCAGCAGGCCGATGATGCGTGCAGCCCACTTGTTCATCGGGCGGGTCCTCCGGCGTGCAGCGCCGCCCAGCGGATGGCGTACTCCATCGGTCCGGCGTCAGCGATGCCCTGGCCGGCGATGTCGAACGCCGTCCCGTGATCCACGGAGACGCGCAGGTAGGGGAGCCCGAGGGTGACGTTGACCGACTCCTGGAACGCGATCGTCTTGACCGGAATGAGTCCCTGATCGTGGTACATCGCCATCACGACGTCGTACTTGCCGTTCATCGCGGCGAGAAAGACCGTATCGGGTGGATGCGGGCCGGTGACGACGAGACCCTCTGCGCGCGCGAGCTCGACACCCCGGGCAATGACGGTCTCTTCGTCGCCGAATCGTCCGCCTTCACCCGCGTGCGGATTGACACCGGCCACCGCGATGCGCGGCGCTGCGCCGTAGAGACGCAGGGATTCGCGTGAGGTGAGCCGCGCCAGCGCAGCGATGGTGTCGGCGTCGATTGCGGCGATTGCATCGCGCAGCGGCACATGCACGCTGAGGAGCACGGTCCGCAGGCGTGGCGAGTCGAAGTACATCGCGAAGTCGTACCCGTAACGGTGCAGTCCCGCGCGGCTCGCAAGAATCTCCGTGTGTCCCGGATGGGAAGAGCCGGCCAGGGCGATGGACTGTTTGTGGATGGGTGCAGTGACGAGCGCGGAGCACTCTCCCCGCTCGATCGCATCGACCGCGGCATCGACGGCATCGAGCGCGATGCGTCCGTACTCGGCGGAGATCTCGCCGTAACGAACAGACTGCGGCACGGCGCCGAAGAGCCGGTGCGGCACATTGATCCGCGCGAGCGCCTTCGCAACGATCTCCGGGCCGATGCCGGCAGGGTCACCGAGGGTGATGGCGAGCGGATTCACATGGTGAATGTTACTGGTTGCTGGTTCGTGTTTCCTGTTTCCTGGTTCCTGGTTCCTGGTTCCTGGTTCCTGGTTGTC
>JANMSA010000867.1:0-5268 GCA_031388865.1 Acidobacteriota bacterium
TCGCGGAGGAGCTGGCGATCCGCCTCCGAATGCGAACCGGTACGCGACCCTTTCAGGGTCGATCTCCATTGCCGACGCAGTCCGGTGGTCGCTCGCTTTGCTCTCACCACCGGCTACCGTACGCGCCGCCTCCAGCGGCGAGTTTCTGACGCGAGAGACTCCCTAGGCGACCTTCGACTCTTTGCGCTCTTCAGGCGCCAACCGGTCGCGGCGCGCGTCGAGATCCTTCATCACGGACTTCTTGAACTCGGCCTCGCCGCCACGCGCGACGTGCTCGGCGATGTATTGCGCGATGTCGAGGTTTTCCACCCGCAGCGCGACGGTCTTGAAAGGCCGGGGCAGCTTGCCAGGGACCTGCACGTGATGCAGTCCGCCGCTGTACGCGATCAGCATCCGGCCTGTTTTCACGGCCTGGAGGATATCCGCGACGCCGCCGCGGACAGTCATCGGCTTCCCGTTCAGATCGAGGCCATTCGCGCGCTTCATGCGGCCCTCGGGCGCAATGACGACCATCGAATGCGGATCGATCTTCTGCAGCACCTGGAACCACGTGTCGTCCCTTTGCCGGGTGATGGCGATGACATGGTGGGCCACGAACTTGTAGACCATCCCGACCAGGGGGCGGTCCGTGGTCTTGTCGGCTGCCGGAATCACACCGTGAGCGGCCAGGCGCCAGATGAAACTGTTGGGAACTGCGCCCAGGAAAATCGGCTCGAACAGACTGGTATGGTTCAGAAAGACCACCAGCCGGATATCCGCCCAGGGGTCGGGAGGAGTCGGACCGATGAAGCCGAAGTCAAACCGGTAGAAAAGCTTGCTCACGATCTTGAGCAGACTGAGTACGGTACTCACGAGCGCGCTTCGCAGGAACTCCATCGCGGCTCAAATTTACGCGCGACCTGCACGAACGTCAACGAGTGCGGCGAGGAATCGCCTGGCGAATGCCGGACCCTTCCCCTCGTCCTCATGCTTGAAGAAGACGTACGCGTCCGACCACTCCTGGGAGGTCACCCGCTCAGCCCACGCTTCCAGCTGAGCGTCCGAGTACTCGGTGCGGCGAAGGCGGAGATATCCCCACGACGCAGTCGGAACGAGGAGCTTGTCCGGATCTTTGACCTCGTCCGTATCGGCAGCGCACAGCGCGGCGTCACGGTCACGAAGAAGATCGTAGACGTCATCCGCCAGCCAGGAATCGTGACGGACCTCCAACGCGATGCGGTTCCCACGCGGAACGGTCGAGAGGAGGGTCTTCAAACGGTCAGGATCCTTCCTGAAATAAGGGGGGAGCTGGAACAGCAGCGGGCCCAGCCGCGAGCCGAGGGACATCGCGACATTGGCAAAATGGCGGATGTCCTCCGGCGCTGCCAGCTTGGTCTGATGCGTGATGCGCTGCGGCGCCTTGAGGACGAACGTAAAGTCTTCAGGAACCTCCCCCGCCCATTTCAGCAGGGTTTTCTCCTCCGGCATCCGATAGAAAGTGTTGTTGATCTCTACGGAGCCGAAATGAGTTGCGTAGAACGACAGCATCTTCGCCGCCGGCAGATCCTCGGGATAAAAGGTGCCCTTCCATTCCTTATAGCTGTAGCCACTGGTCCCTACGATCACGCGCATCGCAGTGCAACTTTATGTCAGACGCTGATCAGGCCGTTGCGGACTCCGTAGCGGTACAAGCCGAGGTTGTCTTCCAGGCTCAGTTTGCGAAGCAGGCGCGACCGATGGGTGGTGACCGTCTTCACGCTGATGTCGAGGTTCGCAGCGATTTCCTTCAGGCGCCGGCCGGTGAGAATCATAGTCATGATCTCGTGCTCGCGCGGGGAGAGGCGCTTGTGAGTGCCTTCGCTGGCAGTGAATGTCGGGAAGACGATACTGGCCCGGTCCACGATCGAGAGCAATGCCTGCCTCTGCATCTCGAAGTCGCTCGTAGAGCTCAGATTCTCGATCGTGTTTCTCAATTCCATTATGGGATTCATGTAGGTTTTCACCCTCCGAAAAGTAAGATAAGACCGTCAGATTACGCCTCGGTTACAGCGTCAGCGATGCGCCGTCGCCCTCCGATCTCAGCGCTGATGTTTCGCGCAGAAGTAAGTCGTGCGACCAAACACCACCGTGCGCTGGATGGTGCCGCCGCAACGCGGGCAGCGCCCTCCTTCTTCGCGGTGGTGGAAGAGATATCGCGCAGGCAGGGACCCCTCCCGTGCATGACGAGCGATCGCCTCGCGAAGAATGCGGCGGGTGGTGATGAACAGCGCGCGGACCTCGCCGTCGCTGAGCTTGTCGACTGCACGACGCGGGTGGATCGACGTCTGGTAGAGCGTCTCATCGACGTACAGGTTTCCGAGGCCCGCAAGGATCTCCTGCATCATCAGCAGCGATTTGACCGCGCCGCGACGGCCGGCGAGCAGGGCCGCGAATCGCTTCGGGGTGAAAGTGCGGTCGAGCGGATCGGGACCGAGCTTCCGCTCACGAATGAAGGCGTCGGGATCAGCCACGAGATCGGCCAGGCCGAACAGTCTCATGTCCTCGAACGCCAGTGTCGCTCCCCCATCGAACGCGAAGACCACTCTCGCGAAGCGCGGAGTCTCCCCTCCGGCGCTGGAATACGTGAGGTCGCCGCTCATGCCGAAGTGCAGATGCAGCCAGGTCGCGCCCGCATCCGCGAAGAGATGCTTGCCGTGACGGCGGACGCTGGCGAACGTCCTCCCTTTCAGTTTGCGGACGAACGTCTCTTTGCGAGTCTCGCCAAGGATGCGCTCATCGAGGACGTCCACGCGGGCGATGCGCTGATGGAGCGCGTGCCGCGCGAAATAGCGCGTATACGTCTCGACCTCAGGGAGCTCCGGCATTCAGCGTTGCCGGGCGATCCACGCCACGATGCGTTCCTCGAGCAACTTCATCGGCAGCGCCCCGGCGCTGAGCACCTCGTCGTGAAACTTGCGAATGTCGAACCTCGCTCCAAGCTCCGTCTGCGCTCGCTCGCGGAGCTCCAGGATCTTGAGCTGACCGATTTTGTAGGCCAGAGCCTGGCCGGGCCAGACGATGTAGCGGTCGGTCTCGGACTGGATCTCCACTTCATCGATGGCGGAGTGCTCGCGGAAATACTGCACCACCTGATCGCGCGTCCATCTCTTCGAATGCAGCCCTGTGTCGACGACGAGGCGGATGGCCCGGAGGATCTCGTCGTTGAGGCGGCCATAGTCGCTGATGGGATCCTGGTAGAAGCCGACCTCCTTGCCGAGTCGTTCCGAATAGAGAGCCCAGCCTTCGACGAACGACGTCTCGCCTCCCTGCTGGCGGAACGGAGGCAGCTCGGTGAGCTCCTGCTGTATCGAGAGCTGCATGTGATGTCCGGGCACACCCTCGTGGTACGCGGTCGACTCCTGCGAGAGCGTTTTGCGCGTGATGGCCTCGAACGTGTTCACGTACACGCGGCCGGGTCGCGAGCCGTCAGGCGCTCCCGTGTTGTACTCCGCGCTCGATGCACTGGCCTCGCGGAACGGTTGCGTAGGCACCACCTCCAGCGTCGCTTTCGGCACGCGGCCGAACAGCTCCGGCAGTTTCGCGTACATCTGGTCAATGTAGCGGCGGTACGCGTCGAGGATCTGCTCTCCGGACGCTACCTTGACCGCCGGGTTGGTCTCGAGCGAGGCGTTGAATGACTTCAGGTCCTTGAAGCCGAGACTCATGGCAATGCCCAGCATTTCGCCTTCGATCCTCGCCACCTCACTGAGGCCGATCTGATGGATCTGGTCCGGCGTGAGATCGGTCGTGGTCTGGTCCCTGGCCATGAATGCATAGCGCACCTTGCCATCAGGCAGCGCCCACACCCCGACATCCGTACGCCCTTTCGGCGCGTATTCGTCGCGAACGAACGACGCGAATCGCGCGTATGCGGGGAGGACCGACTCGCGGATCTGCGTGAGTACGCCTTCGCGGATCCGCTCCTGATCGGCGGCGGAGAACCCGTCGGGGAACTTCTCCACCGGCTGCGCGAACGGCGACTTCTCCGCCTGCATTGCTGCGATGCCCAAGGCCTGGTCCGCAACTTTCTCGAGCAGGAACTTCGGGGGCATCAGCCGCGCGGCCACGCCCTTGCGCATGTTCACTGTGGTGTCGTCCAGAAGCCTGGGGAACTTGCCAAGCCGCACGATGTAGTCGTCGTAGTCCTTGACCGTCGCGAACGGGAGCAGCGAGGGGAGCTGCGCGACGAAGAGGTGGATGCCGCTCATCTGGTTGACCGGCATCTGCCAGTTCCTGAACTTCGAGGCGTCGATGTCGTCGCGAAGGGCCTTGACCATCAGGTCGCGGTTCAGCCCCTCCTGCACGGAGAAGGCGCGGGGGTCGATGGCCTCGAACCGCCGCAGGAAGCGTTTGCTCATCTCGAGATCGGTGCGGACCGCCCGCTCGGACGCGTCACTGATCTGGTCGTTGTAGCGCCGGTCGCCGAGCATGGAGGCGAACTCCGGGGAGGTGCGCAGGGTGTACTCCCACTGCTCGCTCAGGAGGCTCCGGAGAGCGAGGCGGCGCGCGTCGAGATCGGCCGCGGAAAGCTCCTGCGCGGAGAGCTCCGGAGAACTCAGCAACACCGCGCACACCACGATCGCAAGCTTATTCATGCGAGAAGTTTACGCCCCTCCACGGGGTAGGTTTCACAATTGCAGTAGAGCGGTCTCGACAGAGGCTGCATGGACATCACACCACGCGAGCGATACCGCGCGCTGATCGTCGAAGACGACCCGGCCATCCGCCGGCTCGTCGAGAAGGTCCTCAGCCGCAGGAACATCGAGATCGATACGGCCCCGAATGGGCTGGAAGCGGTGCAGAAGCTGCGCAAACAGCACTATTCGGTGCTCATTCTCGACCTGATGGTGCCGGAGCTGAACGGCTTCGAGATCATCGATTTCATGAAACGCGAGAACGTGCGCGTCCCCGTGGCGGTGGTCTCCGCCGTATCGCAGCAAGCCCTGGTTCGCCTCGACCTCGACATCGTGAAGCTGGTGATCGCCAAACCGTTCGACATCGACGAGTTCACGAAAGCCGTGCTCGCACTCTGCGCGGAGGGCGCGGGGGAAGGGGATTCCTAGTCTTCGAGTCTGAGAGTCTTCGAGTCTGAGAGTTTCCGAGCTGGCACTCGTTTTTCTCTCCGACTCCGAGAACTGAGACCTGGGGACCTTGCGACCCTGGAGACCTTGAAGACTCGAAGACTTGAAGACATGAAGACTCGAAGACTCGAAGACTCTGAGACACGCCACACGCAGATGCGTGCTACAC
>JANMSA010000880.1:0-4215 GCA_031388865.1 Acidobacteriota bacterium
GACTCGGAGGCCTCGGCCTGCTGTTCGCTCGCGAGATCGTCGAGCGCACGTGTCACGCGCGCGTCGTCCTGACCGGCCGCGCCGCGGCCAGCGTGGAAACGGAAGCGCGTCTCAATGCGCTTTCGCCCGACGGCCAACGTGTGACGTCCCGCGCGGTGGACCTCGGCGACCTCGAGCAGGTCCGCCAACTCATCGCCGACGTGGTCGGGACACATGGGCAGCTCAATGGCATCTTGCACGCCGCCGGAATGACTGCCGATAATCTCGTGACCAGGAAAACGAGCGCCGAGTTCGTTGCCGTACTGGCACCCAAAGTCACCGGCACGGTCCATCTCGACGAGGCCACTCGCGATGTCGCGCTCGATTTTCTCGTGCTCTTCTCTTCTGTGGCCAGCGTGGTGGGCAACGTTGGACAGGCCGATTACGCGGCCGCGAACGGCTTCATGGACCACTTTGCTGCTCGCCGCAATCGGCAGGTAGCAGCCCGGCAGCGGCAGGGAGTCACCCGCGCCATCAACTGGCCGCTCTGGCAGTCGGGGGGCATGGCCATCGACCGCGCCACGCAGGAGTTGGTTGGACAGACCATCGGCGCGCAGCCGATGCAGACCACCACCGGACTGCAGGCCTTCCAGCGCAGCCTGGCCGTCTCCGGCGACCAGCTGCTGGTCGTGGAAGGCAATCGCGCGCAGATCCGAGCCTATCTGCGGAAGGCGCGAATCCTCGAAGCCGCCCCGGACGCGGAGATTGTGACGCTCGATCTGGAACCACCGGCCGCCATCGCCCTGAGGGACCTGCAGCAACAACTGAAAGCTTTCGTGGCGACGGTACTGGGGATCGAGGCCTCCGTCATCGACGCCGATCAGCCGTTTGCCGAGTTCGGTCTCGATTCATTCCTCGGCGCTGAATTGATCGTGGCGATCAACAATGAATACGGTGCAGCGTTGTCGCACAGCCGGCTGTTCGACTATTCGACAGTGCGCGAATTCGCGGTCTTTCTCGATCAGGAGCTCCGCAAACGGACCGGCCACGTGGCCACGCAGAGACCGGTCCCGCCGCCAGCCGCTTCGTTCCCCATGCTCGGGCGAACCGTTCGCGCGCCGCGCGGCACGGCCGCGATGCGAGAGCCGTCCACCGAGAGGATCGCCGTGGTGGGCATGTCCGGCCGCTATCCACAGGCGAAGAACCTGCAGCAGTACTGGGCGAATCTCGCCGCTGGAAAAAACGCGATCGTGGAGGTCCCGGCATCGCGCTGGGACGTGGATCGCCATTACAGCCCCGACCGGAGCAGGAAAGACAAGACGTATTCGAGGTGGCTCGGCGCGCTCGACGACGTCGATTGCTTCGATCCATTGTTCTTCCGCATTTCTCCGCAGGAAGCGGAATACATGGACCCGCAGCACCGCCTGTTCCTCCAGGAAAGCTACAGAGCGTTCGAGGATGCCGGCTATTCGCTGACGACGTTGAGCAACAGCAATTGCGGCGTCTATCTCGGCATCTCGACGAGCGAGTACATGTTGATGATCGCGAAGAAGGGGATTCTGTCCGCCCCGGTAACCAGTAACAGCTACGCCATCGCCGCGGCGCGCATCGCGTACTACCTCAATCTCAAAGGACCGGCCATTTCGGTGGACACGGCCTGTTCCTCGTCGCTTGTGGCGATTCATCTCGCCTGTCAGGCCCTCCTCCATGGCGAGATCGACATGGCGCTGGCCGGCGGCGTCAGTCTGTGGCTCAGCCCCGACTCGTATGTGATCATGAGCCAGGCCGGCATGTTCTCCCCCGACGGCCAATGCAAGACCTTCGACGAGTCGGCCAACGGGATCGTGAATGGCGAAGGGGTGGGCGCGGTGGTGCTCAAGCGCCTGCACGACGCGGAAGCGGCAGGCGATCTGATCTACGGCGTGATCCTCGGCTCGGGGATCAATCAGGACGGGCGAACGAACGGCATCACCGCGCCCAGCGTCAACAGCCAGATCGAGTTGGAGCGCTCGATCTACGCCCGGCACCGGATCGATCCCGATACCATCACGTATGTCGAGACGCACGGCACCGGGACGAAGCTGGGCGACCCGATCGAGCTCGAGGCACTGTCGACGGTCTTCAAAGAAAAAACCTCCCGCCGGAACTTCTGCGCCCTCGGCTCGGTGAAAAGCAACATCGGCCATACGACCTCGGCCGCGGGCGTGGCCGGTCTGCAGAAAGTCTTGCTATGCATGAGCCATCAAACGCTCGTTCCGACGCTGAACGTCAAGAAAGAGAACGCCCGTTTCGATCTGCGTAACTCGCCCTTCTACATCAGCGGTACGACGCAGCCGTGGATGGTCGCGCCCGACTCGCTGCGCCGCGCCGCTGTCAGCTCGTTCGGCTTCAGCGGCACCAACGCGCACCTGGTTCTCGAAGAATATCGGCTGCCGGCCGCGCCCGTCGCGGTTTCCATGGAATCAGGTCCGGCCATCGTTCCACTGTCGGCCCGAACGCCGGAGCAGTTGCGCGAGAAGGCCGGCGATCTTCTCGAATTCATCCGCACGGCGCAGGGGTCGTGCGATCTTCCCTCCGTGGCCTGGACGCTGCAGATCGGCCGCGAGGCGATGGAAGAACGCCTCGCGTTCGTCGTCAGCTCCGTCGATGAACTGGCGGCGAAGCTCGCCGCCTGGATCGGCGGCAAAGAAGGGGTGGCCGGTGTCCATCAGGGGCGTGTTGAACCGGGCAATGACGGGATGTCGATCATCGCCCGCGACGACGACATGCGCGAAGCCATGGAACGGTGGGTGGCGCGCAGAAAACTCGGCGCACTGGCCGACCTCTGGGTCCGCGGCCTCGAAATCGACTGGAACAAGCTCCATGGCAACGTGAAACCGCGTCGGATCAGCCTCCCCGCTTATCCGTTCGCCAAAGAGCGCTGCTGGATCGGCGAACCCGTGAGCGTCGACTTCGACAGCTGCCTCATTGCCGACGCCGATCTCAAAACCATCGAGCAGATCATCGAGCAGATCGCCGACGACGCCATCGGGACCGGGCAGGCCGTCCAGGCGCTGCGCATGCTCGTGTAATCCGACCCACTCCGCCGCAGCGAGAGGACTAATGATCGACTTCATCGAATACGTAGTGGCTGAGCTCAAGAGCCGAAGGCTGCCCAAAGCGAGCGCCGTGGCGTTGGTGCAGCAGTTCGCGCGCCGGTCGCCGGCCTCGACCCGGCCCGCGGTCCTGCATCCGCTCTTGCACTGCAATACCTCGGATCTGACCGAGCAGCGCTACAGCACCACGTTGACGGGGCAGGAGTTTTACCTCCTCGACCACCAGGTGCGGGCCAGCGACGGTGCTATGCACAAGGTGTTGCCGGGCGTGGCGTATCTGGAAATGGCGCGCGCGGCGATTGAACAGGCCTCGCCGGAGCGGATGGCCTCGACGATGCTCGAGCTTCACAATGTCGTCTGGGCGCAGCCGATCGTGGTCGACGAAACGAAGAAAGTCTGTATCGCCCTTCTGCCGGGGGGAGACGATCGCGTCGACTTCGAGATCTACAGCCCGGCCGGTGACGACGATTTCGTGCACGGCCAGGGACGAGCCGTCGTCAGTCGGGAATCCGGGCCGGTGGCGCTCGACCTGAGGCGGCTCGAGGAGGCCATGCAGGAAGGGGAGTTCGCGCCCGACGCCGTTTACGCGGCCTGCGCGGGAATGGGGCTGCTCTATGGACCGTCGTTCCAGACCATCACCGCCATTCGCCGCGGCAACGGACAGGCATTGGCGCGGTTACGACTGCCGGACGCGATTGCAAACGGCGCCACCGACTATGTCCTGCATCCCAGTCTCCTGGACGGCGCGCTTCAGGCGGCCGTCGCTTTGATGGAGAGCGGTGCCGCATTGACGCAGCCTCGTCTGCCGTTCGCGCTCGAAAGGCTGCGCATCGTCGCACCATGCACTACCGACATGGTGGCGTGGGTGCGCTTCGCGTCCGGCAGCCACGCCGGAGACAAGGTGGTGAAGCTCGATCTCGCTCTCTGCGATGAGCACGGCAACGTCTGTGTGGAGATGCGCGGACTGTCGTGGCGTGTTCTGAGCGGCGAGATCAGTTTCACGGCCAAGGAACAACGTGCGCTCGGCACACTGCTGGCGACGCCGGTCTGGCAGGCGGGCGATGGCGAGGCCGCAACGGTCGCAGTCGTGGATCATCACATCGTTCTCTGTGACCTCCCGCTCGCCCCGCCCGAGGGATGG
>JANMSA010000466.1:0-1829 GCA_031388865.1 Acidobacteriota bacterium
ACGGTCTGGTAGGCGACGCTGAAGGTGTCGCCGATGTCGGAGTGCAACTTGACCCGGGAGGCCACCACTTCCGTGGCGCCCGGATACGCTGGGAGTCCGATCTTGTCGTCGGTCACTTCACCGTGAGCAGGTGGAGCCTGCGCGACGACTGAGGCGTTCTGAGAGGTTTCTTCCACTGCAGAATCGGCGGCTTCGTCACGTGCTCCACAGGCGGCGAGGGCCAGAATCATGATGCAGACGTAAGCGCAGCGCATCGAGAGAGTATAGGGTGATGAAAGCGACGAATGAATAAGGAATGATGAGATGCACGTCACAGCGATCCAGCGGCTCGTGTTAGTTTCGGGATGGAAAACTAAAGGCACCGAAAGGACGATCCTCATGCCCTCGACATCGCCACTGATCACCAGAAGCTTTCTCGTCGCCACGCTGCTGCTGAGCATCGCGTGCTCCAAAACCGAAACGCGGCAGGCGGGAGCGCCGGAGCCTGGAACTCGGCCGAAGGATCCGCTTGGTCCCCCCGTCACACAAGCGAGCGCCATC
This sequence comes from Acidobacteriota bacterium, assembly GCA_031388865.1. Classification (GTDB taxonomy): domain Bacteria; phylum Acidobacteriota; class Thermoanaerobaculia; order Gp7-AA8; family Gp7-AA8; genus QHVT01. The sequence goes on from JANMSA010000466.1 coordinate 541, forward strand.
CCCGCGGAGCTCGCGCCGGCGCTGGCTACGATCGATGCCGGCGAGATCCTGGCGCACACAAAGACGCTCTCCTCGGACGAGTTCGAAGGGCGCGGGACGGGCTCACCCGGCGAGGAGAAGACGGTCAAGTACTTGACCGAACAGTTCCAGCGTCTGGGGCTGAAGCCTGGGAATCCGGACGGGTCGTACGTGCAGAAGGTACCGCTGGCGGGGTTCACTGCTTCGCCGAAGGCCTTTTTCACCGCGGGAGGGAAGAGCATCGAGTTGAAGTTTCCAGGGGACTACGTGAGCCTCTCTCGCCGCTATGTGCCAGAGATCAAAGTGGACAACTCCGACATCGTCTTCGTCGGGTATGGCGTGGTCGCGCCGGAGTTCGGCTGGGACGACTACAAAGGCGTGGACGTCCGCGGCAAAACCATCGTGATGCTCATCAACGATCCGCCGCTGCCGGACGACAAGATGTTCCGCGGCAAGGCCATGACCTACTACGGGCGCTGGACCTACAAGTATGAGATCGCGACCGAGAAGGGTGCGGCCGCGGCGATCATCGTCCACGAGACCGGGCCGGCCGGCTATCCATTCGAAGTGGTCTCCGGAAGCTGGGGCCGGGAGAATTTCGACATCCGCAGCCCAGACAGGAACATGTCCCGCGTGGGCATCGAGTCGTGGATCACCCTCGAGCGCGCGAAGGAATTGTTCACGGCCAGCGGTCAGGATTTCGACGCGCTGAAGACCGCCGCGGCGAGCAAGAACTTCAGACCGGTTGCGCTGAATGCGAAGGCGAGCCTGGAAGTGACGAACACGCTCCGCGAGATCGACTCCGCGAACGTGGTTGCGAAGCTGGAAGGATCCGATCCCACGCTGAAAGACGAGTACGTGGTCTACAGCGCGCACTGGGACCACCTCGGCCGCGACCCGAAGCTCCCGGGGGACCAGATCTTCAACGGTGCGCTCGACAACGCCTCCGGCGTTGCGGCCATGCTGGAGATTGCGGAAGCGTTCACGAAGCTGCCCGTGCCGCCAAAACGATCCGTGCTCTTCCTCGCGGTGACGGCGGAGGAGCGGGGGTTGCTGGGCGCGAAGTACTACGCGACCGTTCCGCTCTACCCGCTGAACAGGACGCTGGCGAACATCAACATGGATGGCGTGAATCAGTGGGGCCGCACGCGCGACGTGACCATGGTGGGCGATGACAACAGCACGCTCATCGACCTGCTGCGCGAGGTCGCAAAGGCGCAGGGACGCGTCGTCAATCCCGACCCGGAGCCGGAGAAGGGCTTCTACTACCG